>NZ_DJDM01000017.1:0-204536 GCF_002431085.1 Empedobacter sp. UBA5924 | reverse complement strand
TCGAATCCAGTAGGGACCACAACAGAACTTCTTTCAAGAAATTGAAAGGAGTTTTTTATTTATTATTTTTTGTAATTTTATATAAATCAATTCTTATGAAAATTACAAAACTAGTATTACCATTATTTCTTTTACTTTCATGTTTCACTTTCTCCCAACAAAAAAGAAAACAACTTTACCTCCACCTAAAATAAAGAAAGTTCCACCTTTACCAGCTCCTCCAAAAGCTAAATTATACGAGCCAACTTTTGACAACGAATACTTTATTTGGAAACTAGAAAAAGACACGTTATTACCTGCTGAATCCCCTTATGAAATAGTTTTACAAGTCAATGATTACTCAGCTTTTATGAGAATAAATAGTTACCCAGAAGAAACTGAATATAAATCAAAAGTAGTATCCATTAAAAATGGTGATATTATCTCTAGAACAATATTAATGCAGGCTAATAATTATGACGTTGAAATAAAAAATAATATTCTAGAACTGAAAAATCGGAAAACGAATGAAGTTGTAAAGTTTAAAATTATAAAAAAGAGTGGAAAAATTATACAGTTACAAGATCTTAACTCTAAATTAATCTTTACAAAAGATGATAAATACGAATATTACGCTCCGCCTTCTTTGTAACTATAAAAAACTCCGATAACAAACTTCCTTCATTTAACTTGTTCTGAATTGATTAATAGTTGATTTTTCATTTCTTCATTAATATTAAAGATTGTTTTGTAGACCAAAAGGATTATATTACGATTAAATCATTCGTATTATTTTGCTTTATTGCTACGAATATTTCTAAAATATCATTTTGAATATCAATAGAACCTTTATTAACGATTGAAATTATATCGTCTAAAGAAATACTTTTATTTATAAAACTCTCGTCATAAGAACAGCTTTTGACATGATAGATTGCAACATATTTAGATAAATCATTCATGTCACAACTTTCAGTCAAAAGATTAAACCAACTATTCATCAAAATCAATTCTTGTACAAATAAATATAATAAAAAATCCCTCAGCGCTTGAACTGAGGGATTATCTTTTTAAAATCTTAATCTTACACCATTTTCGGTTGTAAATGCTTTTTTACGGAAAAGAAACAAAGTAAGTCCTCCAATAAAAATAGCCGAATCTGCGATATTAAATACAGGCTGAAAGAACTTATAATGTTGTCCGCCTATAATTGGAATCCAAGAAGGCCAATCGAACTCCACAATTGGGAAATAAAGCATATCTACGACACAGCCTGTAAACCAACCAGAATAACCAGCAAAGTTTGCTTGTGCGACACCTTGATATCCTACCCAATCCTGAAACATTTCATTGTAAGTAGTTCCTTTATCGAAAATAACGCCATAAAAAATTCCATCAAGTACATTCCCTATTGCACCTGCCAAAACAAGCGCAATCGGAATGATAAAGAAGTTATTATTTAGTTTTTTCGACCATGCATTAATATAGTAGATAATCATTCCGATTAAAGCAATTCGTAAAAGTGATAAAACTATTTTTCCTGTTTCTCCTCCGAAATGCATTCCATATGCCATTCCAGGATTTTCTACAAATGCTATTTTAAACCAACCCAAAACATCTACGTCTTCACCTAAAAAAAAGTGTGTTTTTACGTAAAATTTTGAAATTTGATCAATGATTAAAACCAAAATGGTAATGAGTACTACTTTTTTCAAAATACTTGATTAACGTTGCATATTTTTAGCTTCGATGCTTAATGTTGCATGCGGAACTAATTTCAAACGATCTTTGTTAATTAATTTTCCTGTTACACGGCAAATACCGTATGTTTTGTTCGAAATACGTAACAATGCATTTTTCAAATCACGGATAAATTTATCTTGGCGTGCTGCTAATTGTGCATTTTGTTCTTTCGACATGGTTTCAGAACCTTCCTCAAACGCCTTGAACGTTGGAGACGTATCGTCAGTACCATTGTTACTATCGTTCGTGTAAGCTTCTTTCAATAATTCGTAATCTTTTATCGCTTGATCTAATTTGTCTTGAATTATTGCTCTAAACTCTTCCAACTCTGCATCAGAGTACCTTACTTTTTCATCTGTTGTTGCCATACGCTTACAGTTTTGTAATCGCAATTTGCGTCATCAATCCATTAATTTCAACCTCTGCCCCATTTGCAACTAGGTCTTGTAAAACAAGATCTTCGGCTAATGTCTCAGAACAAATGTAATCTTTGTTTTGCTCGACTGCATTTACGATTGATTCATCATTTTTTAAGTTAAGTATAATTTTGTCGGTTACTTCTAGTCCGGTTTCTTTACGTAGATTCTGAATTCTATTTACCAATTCACGTGCAACACCTTCATTAATTAACTCTTCTGTCAATTGTAAATCAAGTGCTACTGTCAATGTAGAATTAGAAGCTACAGTCCATCCTGGGATGTCTTTTGTAGCGATTTCAAAATCTTCTAAATCTAAAGTTAATGTTTTGTTGTCAATTAACAAATCTATTTTACCTGATTGCTCTAATTTAACAATTTCTTCATTCGTCAATTCTGCTGTAGCAGCCGAAATAGCTTTCATTTCTTTACCATATTTTGGACCTAAAGTCTTGAAATTAGGTTTAATAGATTTTACTAAAAGATTTGATGCTTCTTCGTTTGTTAAAAGTTGAATTTCTTTAACGTTAACTTCTTGTTTCAATAATTCTGATACAGCTTCCAAATTAGCTTTCATCGTATCATTCAATACAGGAATCATTACTTTTTGTAATGGCTGACGTACTTTGTTATCACTCAATTTACGAAGTGATAAAATCATACTTGTAGCCGTTTGTGCTAAATGTGTTTGTTCTTCTAATTCTGCTTTAATTAAAGATTCCTCTACAAGTGGAAAATCTGCTAAATGCACAGATTCTGCAGGATTTTTACCTGTAGCTGCATTCAAATCTTTGTACAAACGATCCATGAAGAATGGTGCAATTGGAGAACCTAAAATTGAAACCGTTTCTAAAACTTTGTACAATGTTTGGTAAGCTGCAATTTTATCTTTCGAATAATCACCTCTCCAGAAACGTCTTCTTGATAAACGTACGTGCCAGTTTGATAAATTATCTATCACAAATTCTTGAATAGCACGAGCCGCTTTTGTTGGTTCATAATCTGTTAAAAAGGCATCAACTTTTTTCGTTAATGTATTCAATTCAGAAATAATCCATTGATCTAATTCAGCTCTTTCATTTACAGGAATTTCTTCTTCTTCAAATGTAAATCCGTCCACATTCGCGTATAATGCGAAGAATGAATAGGTATTATATAATGTTCCGAAGAATTTACGACGAACTTCGTCCACTCCAGCAATATCAAATTTTAAGTTTTCCCAAGGTTGCGCATTCGCAATCATGTACCAACGTGTTGCATCAGGACCATAAGTTGCCAATGTATCGAATGGATCGACAGCATTCCCCAAACGTTTTGACATTTTTTGACCATTTTTGTCTAATACCAATCCGTTTGACATTACATTTTTATATGCTTTCGAATCAAAAACTAATGTTCCGATTGCGTGTAATGTATAGAACCAACCACGTGTTTGATCGACACCTTCTGCAATAAAATCAGCTGGATACATTGTTCCATTATCAATCAATTCTTTATTTTCGAATGGATAGTGAACTTGCGCATAAGGCATTGCTCCAGAATCAAACCAAACGTCAATCAAATCCGCTTCGCGTTTCATTGGTTTTCCTGATTCAGAAACTAATGTAATTTCATCTACTACATTTTTGTGTAAGTCAATTAAATCATAGTTTTCTTCTGTCATATTTCCAACTTCGAAATTTTGGAAAGGATTAGAAGTCATTACGCCTGTCGCAATTGATTTTTCAATTTCAGCAACTAATTCTTCTACGGAACCAATTACTGTAACTTCATCCCCTTCTTCAGTTCTCCATATTGGCAATGGAATTCCCCAATAACGAGAACGAGATAAATTCCAATCATTGGCATTTTCTAACCAGTTTCCGAAACGTCCTTCTCCAGTCGCTTTAGGCTTCCAATTGATTTCTTTATTCAATTCAACCATACGATCTTTCACATCCGTTACCTTGATAAACCAAGAATCTAATGGATAATATAAAATAGGTTTGTCTGTTCTCCAACAATGTGGGTAACTGTGTTTATATTTCTCTACTTTGAAGGCTTTGTTTTGCTCTTTTAATAAAATCGCGATTTCTACATCAACCGATTTTTCAGGAGCAGTTCCATCATCGTAATATTCATTTTTTACATATTTACCTCCATAACCTTCTGGTAAATCAGCCACAAAACGACCTTGTAAATCTACTAAAGGAACAGCATTTCCATGCGTATCTAATACCAACATTGGTGGAACACCAGCTTCTTTTGCAACACGCGCATCATCCGCACCAAAAGTAGGCGCAGTATGTACGATACCTGTACCATCTTCTGTTGTTACGAAATCTCCAGGAATTACTTGGAAAGCATTCTCTGCATTTTCGTAAGGCAACGCCCAAGGTAATAGTTGCTCATAACGAGTTCCAACAAAATCAGCACCTTTGTATTCTCCTACAATTCTATAAGGAATTGTCTTATTTCCTGCCGCATAAACTTTAAAATCTTCTTCTGTTTCTGCTAAGAAATATGGTTTACCGAATTGTTTAGCAACCAATGGTTTTCCTAAAATTACGCGAATTGGCTCGAATGTATATTGATTGAATGTTTCAACTACAACATAATCGATATCTGGACCAACTGTTAACGCTGTATTTGATGGCAACGTCCAAGGTGTTGTTGTCCAAGCTAAGAAATACACATCTCCATCAAAATTATTGAATAGAGTCGTAGAATCTTTCTTTACTTTAAATTGAGCAACAATCGTTGTATCCGTAACATCTTGATAAGTTCCTGGTTGATTTAACTCGTGTGAAGATAAACCTGTACCAGCTTTCGGAGAATATGGTTGAATTGTATAACCTTTGTACAACAAATCTTTGTTATAGATTTGTTTCAATAACCACCAAACAGACTCCATATATTTTGGTTTATACGTGATATATGGATCTTCCATATCCACCCAATAACCCATTTTTTCAGTCAAATCATTCCACAAATCTGTGTAACGCATTACTGTACGTTTACACGCTTCGTTATATTCTTCAATTGAAATTTTAGTTCCAATATCTTCTTTGGTAATTCCTAATTCTTTCTCAGTTCCCAATTCTACTGGTAAACCGTGCGTATCCCAACCCGCTTTACGGAAAACTTGTTTTCCTTTCAACGTTTGGTAACGACAAAATATATCTTTGATAGAACGTGCTAAAACGTGGTGAATCCCTGGCTTTCCGTTTGCAGAAGGAGGACCTTCATAGAACACAAAAGATGGATTTCCATCACGCGTAGAAATACTTTTCTCGAAAACATTATTTTGTTTCCAATCTTCTAACGTTTCTTTTGAGACTTGTACCAAGTCTAAGTGCTTATATTCTCTAAACTTTTTTGCCATCGAATTCTTTCTTATTTCTTCTAAATCAAGGAGTGCGAATATAAGAAATTTTTACATATTTTTATTGTTATAGAAACGAAAATCATATTAATAATTGCTTAAATTTATCCCAATATTACAGATTTAACAATTCTTGAATAAAAATCAGATGATTTCAGATTTAATTCAGGATTAAACAAATAATTAACAACAATTTTTAAAGATATTTTTTCGATGAAAAAAGGCTTCAAATATTACTCAATTCTATTTCTAATTTTGCTTTTTGCAAGTTGTTCCAAAAACGAAGATTATACGGTTTTGATTCCTACAGATGTAGATTTTGTTGCGTTGATAAATCCAAAATCAATTGCAGAAAAAGGTAATTTTCAGAAATTAGAACAATATAAAATTTATCAATTAGCCGAAGGCGAACTTAAAAATCAAGATCCAACTTTTGATCAATTATTAAATGATATCAAAAACAATCCGACTTCAGCAGGCATAGATATTATCAGCCCTATTTACATTTTTGGACAAAAAATTAATGAAAAAAATATGGTTGCGTTGATTACAAATATGCGTGACAAAGATCAATTTGAAAAACATTTATCAACCATTTACAAAGGTTTATACAAAAAAGATATTTCGTTTGAAAAGAAAGATGGTTTTACAACAATTTCTGGATTCAATAAACCGTTTATGGCTTGGAACAAATCTCAATTTTTATTGATTGTTTCTGAATTTGGTGTTGGAGAAAAAGCGATTCAAGATTATTTCGCGAAAATTATCAACGACAAACATTCACTTGCGAAAGAAAATAACAGCTTTGGAGATTTTGTTAAAAACTCGCAGGATATCAACATTTGGTACACTGGAAATTTCTTGAAAAACTTCTCGAAACATGAAAGTTCTGAAAAGAAAAACCTTGATTTCACAAAAAGTTCTTGGGTCAATTTTATTTCATTTACTTCGGACGGAATTAGTTTTACACAGAAATTTCATCCAGATGCGATTACAAAAGTTAAATTACAAAAACATCCGATGTGGAAATCAAAAATCAATACTGATTTTTTCAAGTATTTTCCTGCGCAAAGTTACATGAACATTGGACTTGGAATTTATCCTGCCAACACGCGTTATGTGTTCGAAAATCAGAATTTCTTGACTACTTTTTTAGAACAATATGAAATTGATTTGAACAAATTAGAACAAAGTTTTGAAGGCGAAGCTTTGTTTAGTGTATATGATTTTGAGATCGGAAAAGCATTTAATCCAAATGACTTTTTTGGGAAGAAAGAAGCTTTTATCAAGCAAGTTGTTTATCCTCAATTTGTTTTGGGAGGAAAAATGAAAAACGATCTTTTCTTCAACGAATTTATTAAATCTCATCAAGAAAATATTCAGAAAATTGGACCTTATTACATGTTACCAATTTCGACAAATATGAAGATTTATATGACATACAAAAACAATTTGATGTACATCACAAATAATCAATCGATTATGAATCAATATTTGAACAAAATGGTAAGTTCTTCAAATTTTGTCACAACAGGATACGCTACAAACGCTTCAAATCCAATGTTTGGTTACGTGAATCTAAATTTTGATCAATATCCAAAAGAAGTTCAAAAATATATTTATCAACAAATTCCGTTCGGAAACACGAAAGAAATGCAAACGGTTTTATCTTATTTTGATCACATCGATTACCGCGTTTCGAATGAATACACAAAAACAGGAAAAATACATATGAAAAAGACGGATAAAAATAGTTTGGAAGTGATTTTCTTACTTTTGGACCAAGCTTATTCACTATTTTTCAATCAAGCTGCACAACAAAATGGAAATTAAAATCAGTCAACTTGTTCCGCATCCTTTGAAAGAATTTGGGTTCGAACAATCTGAAATTTGGAAAAATACATACACTTTTTCAAGCGGAAATATTTATCAAATCGTTGCACATTCTGGTGTTGGAAAATCGACGTTGATTAATATTTTGTACGGTGATAGAAAAGATTATGACGGAGAAGTTTTGTTTGATGGACAAAATATTAAGAATTATTCTTTGAATGATTGGACAAAAATTAGACGCGAAAAAATTGCGTATGTTTTTCAAGGTTTGCATTTGTTTGAAGAATTAACTTTGATGGAAAATATCCAATTAAAAAATGTATTAACACATCATCAATCCGAAAATCAAATTATTGAATGGATTGAAAAAGTTGGTTTAAAAAGTCATTTACATCAAAAAGCGATTCATCTTTCTTATGGTCAACGTCAACGAATTGCTGTGATTCGCGCACTTTGTCAACCATTTGATTTTCTACTTTTGGACGAACCTTTTAGTCATTTAGATGAAGTGAATCAACAACTTTTGACTGATTTAGTTACCAAAGAAGCTGCAAAAAATAACGCTGGAATCATCTTTACAAGCTTACACGAAATTCACGATAAACGCCTTTCAAATGTCATTCAACTCTAAAAATTTAATTGAAAAATTGGTTCGTAAAAACCTAAGTTTCTTGCGAATTACAACCTTTTGTTTTTTCTCTATTATCGGATTTTTCATCTTGATTTTGGCTGGAACAATTTATTTGGATTATGCCAAAAATTTTGGAGAAGATAGTTCAGTTTGGAAAGCAAATTATGTGGTCTTAAACAAAAAAATATCGTCTTTACAAACGTTGACTGGAGAAAAACCAAGTTTTAGTGAAAATGAAATTAACGATTTGAAATCGCAAAATTTTGTAGCAAAAGTCGGAACATTCAAAAGCAGTCAATTTCCTGTGAAATTACAAGTTGGTGGAGTTGCTGGAATTCGTGGTTTTTCGACTGATTTATTTTTTGAATCTGTTCCAGAAGACTTTATTGATGTAAAAGAATCTGATTGGAAATGGAAAGAAGGACAAGATTTTATTCCGATTATTATTCCGAAAAGTTATTTGAATTTATACAATTTTGGTTTTGCAACAAGTCAAGGTTTACCACAAGTTTCGGAAGGATTATTTACTAAAATTCCTTTTCAATTGATTTTAGGAAAAGGAGAAAATCAGAAAGTATATCAAGCAAGAATTGTCGATTTTACGACTAAAATTAATACCATTTTAGTTCCCGAAAACTTTTTGGAGTGGGCAAATCAAACGTATGCGCCTCAAAAAAATACAGAACCTTCACGAATTGTTGTTGAAACAAAATCTCGAGGAGATGAAAATGCTTCGACTTATTTTGAGCAACAAAATTATGATATCAACAAAGATGAATTGAAAAATAATGAATTGACATATTATCTAAAATTAGCTTTTTCGTTGGTTTTATTTATTGGTTTAATCATTGTTTTTGCAGCTATTTGGTTGATGATTATCAATTTTCAATTGATGATTGAAAAGAATAAACAAAAAACGAAAGATTTATTTTTGATAGGTTACAACATCAATCAATTGGCTCGTCCGTATCTTAAATTTTCGATGATTTTTATGTTAATCAGTTATATTATTTCGATTCCATTGGTTTATTGCGTCTTGAATATCATCAAAGAAAAAGTCGGAAAATTTATGGCAACAGAAACTTCTCACATTTGGGAAGTGTTCAGTTTTGGATTAATCGTCGTGATCATTTTATTCATCATTAATAAAATAATTTTGACACAATCCATCAAAAAAATTGCTTTGAAAGATTAATACTAAATTTTATAAAAACACAAAAAAGGATTCTGAAAATTTTCAGAATCCTTTTGTTTATGCTTAATATTCTCGATTAGAACGAATATCCAACTCCTACAGAAAACGAATGATTTTTTACATCTCCAACTTCTACATTGTTATTGTTTTTATTATCTCCTATTTTAGTTAATCCCATATAATATCTCGCTCCAACATTGATATTGTCTGTTACATTATATCCCAAACCGAAGTTAACACCAAAGTCAAAGTTTTTTACATCATCTTTTACATCAAACTTTTGTTCTGTTGTGTAAACGGTATTATTCGCATATGTACTTGTAGATTGTTTGTTGCTCGCATACAGATTAAATCCAAATTGAGGTCCAGCCTCTATATTAAAACGAGATGCAGCAGGATAGTATTTGAACATGATTGGAACTTGAATATAATCTAAAGTCGTTTTGTTTTTACTTTTTACAGTTGTATTTCCTACTTCCATTACTTCGTCTTTGTACTTCCCTCCCATTCTTGTAAAATTTACCTCTGGTTGAACTGCAAACTGTTCTGTAAGTGGAAAATGTCCATAAAGACCTGCGCTAAAACCTACTTTATAATCATTATCATTTACATCTTTTCCGTTAAAAGAAGACATATTTACACTTGATTTAATACCAAATTGTGACGATGTTGTTTTTTCTTGTGCGCTCAAACTTACAACTCCTAACATTGCAGCAGCAATAAAAAATATTTTTTTCATCTTTTAAATTTTATAGTTCTAATTATGATGTATGCATAATTTCAAGTCTTGTGCCAAATAATGTTAAAAAGTAGTACTACAAATATTAATTAACTCATTTTAAATATATTAATCATTTAATTTTAACATTCTTAAAAGCATATTAATAAAAAAAAGCTACATCTTTCGATATAGCTTTTATAAATTATACGTTATTTTTTATTTAGAATTTATAAGCGAAACCAACTGCTACTGCACTTGAAGCAGCATCAACATTACCTAAATATGTTTCTCTTTTAGATTCTAAACCTTTGTAAGCAGCATAGACATCAAAATTAGCACCTGAATAACCTACTTTTGGTTGGTAATATAATCCTCCTTTCCAGTCGTCACCAGTTGCAAAAGCATAACCTAAATCTGCTCCTAAGAAAAAGTTTTGAGCAACATCAAATTTAGCAGAAGCCGCTAATGGAATAAATCCATAATCCTCTCCTCCTAATAAATCTTTATAATCACTATCTGCAATAAAGTGATCATATCCTGTTGCAACCCCTAATCTTACATTAGAAGCTACTGGATGTAAGTAAGCTAAATCAACACCAAGATTGAAAGAAGAATAATCTGCCGCATCACCTACTGGAATACCAATATGAACACCTCCTTCTATACCTGTTGTTTGCGCTGAAACTCCTACCATACCTGCTACTGCGAAAGCAGCTGTTAATAATACTTTTTTCATTTTTATAATGTTTTAAAATATTTACAATTTTGTTAAACTTATTTGCATAATTTCAATTTATGTGCCAAAGTTAAAAACTAGATAATGATAAAAAATACTAAAATTAACAATAACCTAATATTCAGAACTTTATTTCACAAAAAAAGCTCCAAAATAATTTTTGGAGCTTTTCTGTGTTTATTGATTTGACTTATTGTCCGACCATTTTGTATAAAATATTCTGTTGTTGTTTCGCATAATTGGTATCAATTTCTGCAGCTACACCAATCATTTCGTCTAAATAATTAAACTGATTCATGATTTTTGCTTGATCAGCTGCGTCAACTTTTCCATCTGCCACTACTTCTTTATATAAGGTTTCGAATTTCTTTAAAACAGGATTATAAGCAGATTCAAAAACTTTCAATGCTTTGTCTTTATCACCTCTTTCTCCTAATGCAGAAGCTTCGTTGTAGATTGACATCATCAAATCATTTTTAGCTGCTGCTAAATCTGAACCAATTGAATATCCTTTTCCTGAAGGTAACGACTCGAAAAAAGCAATTTTTGCATTAGCTTCTTTACGAACATGCGCAAACAATTCTTGTGCTTTTTTATCCTCTCCAGCTTTCAAATAAATTCCAGCAATTCTACTTACTCCATAACCAATATCGTATTTCGCTAAAGCAGGAATTTCTAACATTACTTTATCTAAAACTGCAATTGCTTCTTTTTTGCGTCCTGCATTCAATAAATCATCTGCTAAACGTACCGCAGTATTTCTATATGAAGATGTGTAGTTACGCTCTGTCAAACTAAATGAAGCATCAGGATTATTGTATCCAGACCATTTATACGAATTGAATGTTCTTAACAACATGTCATTATCAGAAGCTCCAATAATTCCTCCTTTACCAAAAGGCGTATAAATAGGAACTAATTTATAACTCATCCCTGCATTCAATAAATAATCATTCATGTAGAATGTATTTTCTGGATCAGAAATTCCTCCACCACTAAAGTAAATAGGACGATCCCAATTGTATTTCGCCATCATTGACAACAACAATAAATTGTTTTTGAACAAACTTGACGCTTTGATATTAATTGTGATTGAATCAACCATTTTATCGGCATCTTTTGCACTTACAATTCCATATTTTAGCGCGTTTGCTTTATTTACAGGAACAACAATTTTAGAAACAGGTAAATAATTTGCTCCACCAATTGGATAACCAAAATAATCTGCTAAAGCTTGTTTCTCTGGTGATTTATTATCTAAAATAAAATCCATTGCTTCTTTAGCAGTCATACTATCTGTTGTGATATATTTTTGCAATGGTTTTAAACTTTTATAAACTGACATCACTTGGTTTGGATCAATTTCAGGATCAGATAAATACTGACCAACTTGCTCGATTGGCATTTGACTTAACGTTTCTAATGTTTGATTAGACCCTGGTTTAATGAAACCATTTATTTGATCAAAAATATTTTTAATTGAACCTCCAACAACAATAATTTGATCGTTAGTTCCAGATTGATAATCTTTCGGTTTCAAATCACTTGGAAGTGGTGCTGCATTGTACGTTCTGCGTAATAATTGCTCTAAATTCCATGGAGAAGCTGCCAATGTTAAATTCGCAATTTTTACATCATCACGGAAATTTTCGGTTTCTTGTAATCCCCAAAGCGGATAAGTATCATTGTCACCATAGACAAAAAGAATGGCGTTTTTATCGAGCGGATTCAGATAATTGTACGCCAAAGAATAAGCTACAGAACGCTCTGAACGATCGTGATCGTCCCAGTTTTGAGCACCCATTAAAATTGGAATACCAGCTAAAATTACAATCGTTCCAATTGCTAAAGACGGTTTCAATTCTTTCTTCATCAATTTTTGAAGTAATAAATAAACTCCTTGCACACCCAATCCTGCCCAAATCGCAAATGCATAGAAACAGCTTACTAATGCATAATCACGTTCACGAGGCTCGAAAGGTTTTACAGATGTATAAAAGATGATTCCGACACTTGTTAAAATAAACAATGACAACAATGACCACCAGTTGACAAAGTTTCTGTTTAATTGTGTAAATAATCCGATTAAACCTAAGAATAATGGTAACATGAAATACACATTCGTTCCATCATTTCTATATTCATCTGGTAATTTTGATTGATCACCTAAACGTGGATTATCAATAAATGGAATTCCTGAAATCCAGTTACCTTTTGTAATCTCGAAATTACCTTCTAAATCATTTTGACGACCAGAGAAATTCCACATAAAGTAACGGATAAACATATAGTTGATTTGGTAATCAATAAAGTAATTAAATTGTTCACCAAATGTAGGTGGTTCGATATCTAAAATCTCACCATATTTCTTAAGTTCTGCAACTTTTAATTGTCTGTTTTGACGTTTCTCTACTAATTGCGCGTACATTTGTTGCGCTTCTTTATCCCCTGCATATTGTGCATTCAAAGAGAATTTTGGAAAAGCATAAACTGCTGCATAATTCTCCATCACACCTGGGTCTGGACTGAACATTTTAGGGAAAAACTTCACATATTTATCTTCATATGTATAATCTAAACGATCCGAAACTTTCAAATATTTTCCTGTACGTTTATCCTTAATATATTCAGAACTACGAACTGTACTTTCTGGTGCTCCGTTAGTATCACGCTTGATTCCGTCACTTGCAATATGAGCCGTAAAAACTGGTCCGTACATCACAGGCCAAGAACCATATTGTTCACGATTAAAATAATCTAAAACACCCAAAGCTGTATCAGGATCATTCAAATTCATGTGAGGATTTGCGTTTGCACGAATCGGAATAACTAACCAACATGAGAAACCAATCAACATAAAAATCACACACCACGAAATTGTATTCAATAATGCTGAACCATATTTCTGAGTTAATTTAATCGCAAAATAGAAAACTGCAATTAAAATAATAGTGGCGATAATTGTTCCTGAATTAAAAGGCATTCCCAAATTATTTACTACATAAATCTCTGTTCTTCCAAAGAATGTCATCACAACTGGGAAAATTATTTTGAATACAAAAGCTAAGATAATCAACGTAATTACATTTGTGATTAAGAAACTTTTGATTGTAAATCTATATTTTCGAGCATAATATACAAAACAAACTGCTGGAATTGCTAGCATTGCCATTAAGTGAACACCAATCGATAAACCAATTACCAACGAAATAATTACTAACCATTTGTTTCCTCTAGGTGTATCTGCTACTTGATCCCATCTTGTAATCAGCCAAAATAATAGCGCAGTAAAGAAAGATGCCATTGCATAAACTTCTCCTTCTACCGCAGAAAACCAGAATGTGTCGCTAAACATAAAAATTGCAGCTCCAACTAATCCACTTCCTAATGTTATAATTTTTTGAGAAGCATTTAGTTCAATCGCATCAACATTCATTGGTTCTTGCGTTTTTGCAAACATTTTTCGAGCAAAATATGTAATTGTCCAAAACAAAAACATAATTGTTCCTGCACTATACAAGGCAGATGTACTGTTGATTAATATGGCGTATTTGCTTCCGTCACCAAAAGCTAAACCAGACCAAACTGCTCCCATTATTTGGAACAAAGCTGCCCCTGGTGCATGCGTAATTCCCAATTTTGCTGATGATACAATGTACTCACCACAATCCCACAAACTCAGGTAACGCTCCATCGACGCCAAATACAATATTGTCGCTATCAAGAACATCGCAACACCCAAGATGTTGTTCCACTTTTTGAAATTTATATCCATTTTGTTTTAATAAACTATCTTGCGAAAATAAGATAAAAAATTGATATAGCTTAGGATTGAAATGATTAAATTCTGATTAGAATCTCATCTAAACAATATAGATTTATCGAATATTTTAAAATTAATTTTAAAGTTTCTAATCGATTCATTTACATATTAACAAAACATCAAATCCTACAAAATAAAGATACATTTTATCAAATAGTTTTGATTCTAAACTTTTTTCATCTAAATTTGCAATGCAAAAAGCAATGCCTTTAACAGACAAAATTCTACAAACGGGCTTCACTTTTGACGATGTGTTATTAGTGCCAGCCTACTCAGAGATATTACCGAACCAAGTATCTCTACAAACAAGATTCACAGACAATATCACACTTAACATTCCGATAGTTTCTGCTGCGATGGATACTGTATCCGAAGCAAGATTAGCAATTGCATTAGCGCGTGAAGGAGGTTTATCTTTCGTGCATAAAAATATGTCTATCGAAGAACAATCGAACGAAATTGATATGGTAAAACGTTCAGAAAACGGTATGATTTCTGACCCAATCACATTATCGCGTCACCACACATTACAAGATGCTGTTCATTTAATGGAGAAATATAAAATCTCTGGATTACCAGTTGTGGAAGATGATAGAACATTGGTTGGTATTATAACAAACCGTGATATTCGTTACCAAGAAAACTTTGATCAATTGGTCGAAGATGTCATGACAAAAGAAAATATCGTTACATCTGATATTGATACTGATCTTAAAAAAGCGAAAGAAATTCTTTCTCGTTACCGCATCGAAAAATTACCAATCGTTGACGAAAACAATAAATTAATCGGGTTAATTACGATTAAAGACATTGACAATTTAACAGAATTTCCAAATGCATGTAAAGACTCTAAAGGTCGTTTACGTGTTGGAGCTGGAGTTGGTGTTGGAAATGATACGTTAGAGCGTGTTCAAGCCTTGGTTAATAAAGGTGTTGATATCGTTGCTTTAGATTCTGCACATGGACATTCTGCAGGTGTAATTAGTAAAGTCGCTGAAGTAAGAAATGCTTTTCCTGGATTAGATATCGTAGGTGGAAACATTGTAACTGCCGAAGCTGCAAAAGCATTAATAGATGCTGGTGCAAATGCTTTAAAAGTTGGTGTTGGACCTGGTTCTATTTGTACAACTCGTGTTGTAGCTGGTGTTGGAGTACCTCAACTTTCTGCTATTCATGATGTACATTCTTATGCAAAAACAAGAAATGTATCAATTATTGGAGATGGTGGAATCAAATTATCAGGTGATATTGTAAAAGCAGTTGCTGCTGGTGCAAACGTGGTGATGTTAGGAAGTCTATTCGCAGGAACGGATGAAGCACCAGGAGAAGAAATTATTTTCCAAGGACGTAAATTCAAAGCCTACCAAGGAATGGGTTCTTTAGCTGCAATGAAACGTGGTTCTAAAGATCGTTATTTCCAAGCCGATGCGAAGAAATTAGTTCCAGAAGGTATTGAAGGTCGTGTTCCTCACAAAGGTTCTATTGCAGAAGTTGTTTACCAACTATGTGGTGGTTTGCGAGCTGGAATGGGATACTGTGGAACTCCAACTATTCAAGATTTAATTGAAAACGGAAAATTTGTTCGTATCACAGGTGCAGGTTTAAATGAATCTCATCCGCATGATGTTGTGATTACAAAAGAAGCTCCTAATTATTCGAATTAAGAATTATCAATATATTAAACAAAATAGCAAGCTAATTGGCTTGCTATTTTGTTTTTAAAACGATATATCCTGTTTTAAGTGTCTCTTTATCATCTTTTATTATAAACCAATAAGTCCCTGTTGGCAATACAAAATTATTATGTTTACCGTTCCAAGGCAAAATATCATTTACGATTCCATTCGCAACTATTTTACCATATCTATCAAAAATCTGAATTTTAGCATTTTTATAAAAATCTTTATTTCTCAAACTCCAAGTGTCATTAATTCCATCACCATTTGGTGATAAAAAATTGAAGCCGTTTGCAATATCAAAAGGTATAGGTCCAAAAACACAACCTAATTTAGTTTTATACCAAATACTAATTAAATCTGCTGTTTGATTGAAAAATGTACCACTATTCTGAAAAGTAATGCCATCTAAAGAATAACTATCAATATTAGCATTTGGAAAAGGAATTATCGTAATACTATTAGAAGTTGCAGTTACTTTTTCTATACGCGATCTTTCTTTCTCCGGAATCACATTAATTTTGAGACTTGATTTACAACCCAAATCATTATCAAAATAGACAATCCACTCTCCCAAGGCATCAACTTTCACTTCTTTTTTAGTTGATTTTAAATCTCCATTAAAATACCATTCGTAATTAGATTGATTATCTGGACCATTAACCACAAAAGGAGTTCCACAAAACTCAAATTCAGTTTTATCCATTTGAGTGGAATAATCTTTTAATTTTAGCTCTATTACAGAATACGATACACATTGCTTTGAAAAATCTTTAAACGATATTTTCAAATAAACTTTATGCTCCTCTGTTGGATGAATCAGATAATTTCTCCAATCAGATTCTTGGATTAGATTCTTATCCAAAGTCATATCCAGTTGAGTTTTATAAAGACTAAATACTAAAATTCGTTCATCTGTAGGTACATTTATAAATGCTTCAATTAAAGAAATTTTGGTTAAATCATACTTTTCATAATTTGCTTCTATACAACCAAAAATAGATTCGCCGTTTAATCCAGGTGGGGTTCTATTCCTATTGTAAATGACTTGAACTGGAAAAGTTTCTATCGGATTATGTAACGTATTCTCTATAAATTTAAAATAAAATATCTTCCTTTCTTTATCTCCATCATCTATTGTAAAAATCCTTTTCACTCTAGGATATTCTATTGTAAAATTAGAATTTTTATAAACACGCCCGTTGTGTGTATATTTTATAGGATCTAAAGTTGGGTTTTGTCTATAAAATTCCGCTTGAATTTCATCTAGATCTGTAGGTGTTTCTATGATTAAATCATTATTAAAATTATAACCTAAACATTTATTAATTTCTACCTTTCTTATAGTCGATTGACCTAAAACAGTACATAGTATATTAAAACAACTTATAAAAAAAACAAACCTTATACCTTTCATAAACATTATCTTCTAGTGAAATTACGATTTTTTTTTCATAAAAAAACAGCTACTTCAGTAGAAGTAGCTGTAAAGTATTAAGAAAAATGTGATACTATTATTTAGCAAAAAATAATTTAGAATCAATTTCATCACCATTGCTTAATTTAGATGAAGCATCTTTATAATTCGCTCCATTTAACGATGGTTGTGTAATTGGATAACGTACACGTGCTGGCAAGTCTTTAGCAACAACATTACCTGACATTAATGGAGTAAATGTATAAGTAGCTCCATTATTATCTTTTGCTGTTTGACCTGGTAATAATAAAATTCCTCCATTTGGATAACCTGTTCTACGGTATTCATTCCAAGCTTCAGCTCCTTGCATGTATAATGCAATATATTTCTGCGTAATAACGTTTTCTTGATTTGCAGCTGGTAATGCATTTACATAAGCTGTAGCTTTAGTTGCATCAACACCCCATTTATCCATAGAGGCTTGTACACCTGCTTTATAATGAGTTGCATCCCATCCATTAATTTCTGATAAGATAAACTCTACTTCAGCATATTCCATTAATACTTCAGCAAAAGTAGGCGTCATTACATACTTAGAAGTAAATGAAAGTTTAGCTGTTTCATTATTTAGTGATAACATTGTATCTGGAAGACCATAAGGCATACCTTGATATTTTGTTAGATCATCAGTATCAGAATATGATGCTGGATATACTTGAGACTTTTTAAGACCAATAGGTGCTGCATAAACTTGTAAACGAGGATCCACTCCAAAGTTTTTTGTTGATTGACCTTTTAACAAGTTAATAAACTGTTTATTCGTCGCAAAATCTGTACGCATACTTCCTGTAAAGAAAGTTGCCCAAAATGGAGATCCTTCTGCAGCAGAACTACCAAAGTTTTGAGCTGCATTATCATCATTCGATGTAAATACTCCTTTTGCAATTGCATCTGTGATATGAGCGTTTGCTGAAGGCAATTTAGCTTTTACACGGTTAGCAATTCTTAAACGCAAAGAGTTTGCAAATTTTTTCCATTTAGCAACATCTCCTCCATAGATATTATCCCCACTAGAAAAACCAGACGCATTCACATCCAATTGCTCTGATGCCTCTTTTAATTCTTTTAACAAATCTTCATAAATAACTTGTTGAGAAACATATTTAGGTGCAGCGTAATCATCAATTTGTAAAGCTTGGAAATCTGCATTTTTATTCCCGTGAGACCAATATGGTACATCACCAAAACTTGACACTAATTGATCAAATGTATATGCTAACATTATTCTTGAGATAGCAATTTGATTATCTAAATCACCATACTGTCCCATTTGAGCTGCAGTCTCTGGATTTGTACATTTATCAATAATATCTTTAAAGTTAGATGCTGATCTATATAAAGCATTCCAACCTCCTGAAGTTTGAGTATCACGATATTGATACTTATCTTCTTCAGTATAGTTAATTTGTGCTGTATACTGCATCCAAGGCATTGACATACGTGCAGACCACCAACCATCTCTTGCTGTTGACATTAAATATCTTGTAGCTCCATTAAAAATAGTATATGTAGGTACAATTTCAGGGCTATTCGGATTTTCATTAAGCTCTGCTAATCCATTATCACAAGAAGTGAACATTGCAGTAGAACCTAATAAAGTAGCCATTAATAAATATTTTCCGATATTCTTTTTCATAACTCTTTTTCTAAATTAAAATTGTAATTTAAGATTCATACCAAAAGATCTTGTTGAAGGTAAAGACCCTCCTTCTAATCCTTGTACATTTCCTGAACCTCCTGTAGCAACTTCTGGATCAAAATTCTTATTATCTAACCCCCATGTAGCTAGATTTCTTCCAAATGCAGATACAACTACATTAGAAAATGGTCCAGCCCATTTTTTAGGGAAAGTATATGATAAAGTAACCTCTCTTAATTTGATGTAATCAGAATCAAATACGTTTTGAGATGTTGGTCCTGAATAATAATTTCCAAAATATGAAGATGCATCAACAACTTTTGTATTTTCTGCTGTATTTGTTACTGTATAAGTTCCATCTCCATTTGATTTTACTGAACCAGTAACACCCTGAGAAATTACACCGTTTTCACGCACTCCATTTGCTGCTGTTTCTTCTAACATACCTGAGTACATACCCCACATATTTGTTAAAGCAAAGTATTTACCTCCTTTTTGCACATCTACTAACGCAGATAAAGAAACACCTTTGTAAGTAAATGTGTTACGGAATCCCATGTTATAGTCAGGTAAAACAGAACCTAAATTCTTAACGCCAGAAGATAAATACAATCCGTTAGCCCCAACTACTTTATTACCTTGATCATCATAAATAAAGTCAGTTCCACGGATTTGACCATATTTAGAACCTAACATTGCATAAACCCCAGCTTTAAATGGTGCTTGAGCTAATGTAATAGATTGTAAGTCTCCGTATAATTCTACAATTTTGTTATCATTTTTTGCAAAGTTCCATGCAAAATCCCAAGAAAATTCTTCAGTTTGGATTGGTGTAATCTTCACCATTGCTTCAATACCTTTATTTTCCATTACCCCAGCATTATACCATTTAGCAGTAAACCCAGTTTCAGCAGGAGTTGTATTTTGTACAATTAAGTCGTTTGTTTTTTGTTGATAATAAGTAACATCAAATCCGAAACGATTTTTAAAGAATTGCATTTCTAAACCAACCTCCCAAGAATCTACCATCTCAGGTTTCAAATTTTTATTTGCTTTAGCTAATGGTAATAAATAATAAGGATCTCCTAAATTTGTAGTTCCTGTAAACGTAGAATTAGCATATGTATCAATTAAATTGAAAGGATCTGTATCATTTGCTACACGAGACCAACCTCCACGAATTTTACCAAATGTTAACCAATCTTGTTTAATCAAGTTTGAGAAAACAAACGCTCCAGATACTGAAGGATAAAAATACGAGTTATTTGCTTCTGGTAAAGTAGATGACCAGTCATTACGAGCTGTTACATCTAAATAGAATACATCATAGAATCCAAAAGAAGCACCTGCAAATACAGAATTTACTCTTTTCTTAGATCTATAATTAGATACAGTTGGTGATGCCATTGAGTTAGACAACGAATATAAATTTGGAACAACTAATCCTCCTGAAGTAGCTGCATTTACATTAGATCTTGTCTCATGACGTCTATTAACCCCTGCGAAAGCATTCACACTAAAATCAGTCCATTTCTTTTCATAGTTTAAACGCCCTTCGTAGTTCATCTCTGTAAATTGACGAGTATATAAACTATATCCTGATGTCGCTTGAGATCCTACTGCAACTCTTTCTTGAATTTGTAAGTTATAATGATCTCCATAAACAGCTCCAGTTGCATACAACCCTGGTAAGATGTCATATCTTAATTTTACGTTTCCATAAAAACGATCACGTCTATCGTCAGAAGTATTCTCATTAATAATCCAATATGGGTTATCAGAATATAATGGTGTGGCATTATTCCAAGCAGTTCTGTTCCAAGATAATTGTTCTCCTTTACTGTTTTTATAATTTTTTAAAGCAGCAAAATCTAACGAACGTTGTCCCCATTGATAGAACTTCTGAATAACTGAATTATCTCCATATCCAAACTCAGGACGATTAAATCCATCTGTTCTCACATAATTCATATCTCCAGAAACCTGAAATTTATCTCCAAATTTGTTATCAATCCCTAAATTAAGAGTTGTTCTTTTTAATGATGAATTAGGAATAATACCTGATTGATTAATGTTAGATATTGCTAATTTTGCATTCGTATTTTCATAAGATTTTGAAAAACTAGCAGAATTAGTATAAGTAATACCTGTATTATAGAATGAATCTACGTCATGAGCTGGAGCTTTCCATTCCCTTGCAACCATATAGTTTGTTGGATCTTCAGGATTAAATGCATTCCAATGAAGAACCATTTGACCATTATATTTTGGCCCCCAAGATTCATCCATTTGATACTCTACAATATTATATTGTTTTCCATCTACTGTAATTTTACTAAACGTATCCTTAGATCCACCTCCATAAGATTTTTGAAGCTTAGGACTAATTGCTACTTGATCAAATGAAACCCCCGTGTTAATAGTTATTTCATCACGACCTTTTTTACCTTTTTTAGTCGTAATCATAATTACACCATTAGCACCACGAGACCCATATAAAGCAGATGCTGGACCACCTTTCAATACGTTGATTGATTCAACATCATCAGGGTTCATATCAAAAGCCCCATCTCCATAATCGCGACCTCCACTACCACTTGAAGCACCAGAACCATTAACGTTGTTGTTACTCATTGGTATACCATCGATAACTATCAATGGTCTATTTTCTCCAGTAATAGAACGTAACCCTCTAAGAACAATACGAGTAGACCCTCCTAAGTTACCAGAGTTGTTAGAGATTGACAAACCTGCAACATTTCCTGATAAGGAATTTAAAGGGTTGCTCCCTCTTGCAGCAGAAATCACATCTCCTTTAACTTCTTGCGAAGCATATCCTAATGATTTTTTTTCACGTGTAATACCTAATGCGGTTACTACAGCCCCTTCTAACTCTACTGTATCAGAAGCTTTAAGAGTTACTTTATATTCTGAACCAGCACCAACTGAAAAAGTTTGAGTTGGTAATCCCATTGCTTCTACTGTTACTAAATCTCCTTGTTTAGCTTCAATACTAAACACCCCATTTTCGTCAGTGTAAGCTTCTTTTCCTGATGTTGTTTTTACAACAGCATCAGCTACTGGAAGTCCATCAGAGTCTGTTACAGTTCCTGTAACAGTCTTTTCTTGCGCATATAATGAAGTTCCTAAAAGAATACCTCCTAATACAAACAAGTTTTTTAAATTTCTCCTCATCTGTTAAAACATTTTTAAAACTTTCATAAACTTAAGATTTCTATAACATTTACAAAACTTTTTTATGCTAAATTTTGATAACTTTGTTAAAAATATAAAAAATTGTACAAAGTTTTATCAAATCACGAATATGAAATAGGTTGCGATGAAGCAGGAAGAGGATGTTTAAGTGGTCCGGTTGTAGCAGCAGCCGTTATTTTGGGAAATGATTTTGAAAATGAAATTATTAATGATTCAAAACAATTATCTGAAAAGAAAAGAAATTCGTTGAGAACATTTATAGAAGAAAATGCTAAATATTGGGCAATTGGAATTGTTTGGCCAAATGAAATTGACGAAATAAATATCTTAAACGCTAGTTTTTTGGCTATGCATCGAGCAATAGATCAATTAGATTGTCCGAAAGATTTGATTGTTGTTGATGGAAATCGTTTTAATAAATATCATGATGTCTCACACGAGTGTATTATAAAAGGTGATTCAAAATATATGAATATTGCGGCAGCATCTATTTTAGCAAAAACGTATCGTGATGAATATATGGAAAAAATCCACGAAGAATTTCCAATGTACGATTGGAAAAAAAATAAAGGTTATCCAACAAAAGCTCATCGCTTAGCAATAAAAGAATATGGAGCTACTCCTTATCATAGAATGACATTTAAATTATTACCAGATCAATTAAGCTTAGATTTATAGAAAATAAAAATGAGAGCATTATATAATGCTCTCGTTTTATATATAATATTATATAACGTTATTCTAAATCCTCACAACATCTGGAACTAATATCTCATACTTCCCTCCGTTTCGCATAACATCGCGAACAATACTTGAACTGATGTAAGCTTTACCAGAAGATGTTAATAAAAAGATTGTTTCGATATTATGATTGGTAATTGCTCGGTTTGTGTGCGCAATCGCTTTCTCAAATTCGAAATCGGCTGGATTACGAAGTCCTCGTAAAATAAATTGTGCATTTACTTCATCACAAAAATCGACAGTCAGACCTTTGTAAGCCATTACTTCTACATTTTCGAATTTCGCAACCGAATCTTCAATAAACTTAATTCTTTGCTCCAAAGAGAACATATAATTCTTTGATGAATTTGTACCGATAGCAACAATAATCTTGTCAAATAAAGGAACTGCACGCTCTATAATATCTAAATGCCCTAAAGTAATTGGATCAAAAGATCCAGGAAAAACGGCTATTCTATCCATGCTGAAGGTCTATTTAAAGCAAATTCTATTTCACTATCCATCAAATCTTCCAAAGCAATTCCTGCATGAGCAGCTTGCTGAGGAAAAATACTTGCAGGAGAAAAACCTGGCAACGTATTCATTTCAATAAAATGCGGCTCTCCGTTTACAATAATATATTCTGAACGCGAAAAACCAGACATATTAATACATTTATATGCTTTAGCCGCAATTTCTCTTACTCTTGCTTCAACTTCTGGTGTTAAACGAGCTGGTGTAATTTCGTCAGACAAACCATTATATTTTGCATCATAATCAAAAAATTCTGTGTGCGAAACAATTTCTGTAATTCCCAACACCATTGTTTCTCCTTTGTAATTTAAAACTCCGACCGATATCTCAGTTCCATCTAAGAAAGATTCGATCAAAACTTCTTTATCTTCAAGAAAAGCTTTTTGCATTGCAGCTTCAAATTCATCTTCTTTATGAACTTTCGAAATTCCTAAACTAGATCCTGAACGATTTGGTTTCACGAAACAAGGTAAACCAACTTGATCGATAATTTCTTTTGCAGAATATTGATCTCCTTGATTAAGATAAATTGATTTCGCGTGTGGAATTCCATATTTACTCAATACTGCGATACAATCTTTTTTATTAAATGTTAAGGCAGATTGATAAAAAGGGCATCCATTGTATGGTAAACCAATCATTTCAAAATACGCTTGCAAATAACCATCTTCGCCTGGCGTACCATGAATTGTATTAAAAACGACATCAAACGTAATTTTTTCTCCATTTTTTTCAAATGAAAAATCACCTTTATTGATTGGATATTTTTCGCCTTCAATTTCGGCAAACCAACCTTCTTTTAAGATTCGAACCCTTGTTCTGTCGTACTTTTCTGGATTTAGACTTGAGTAAATTAACTCGCAACTTTTCAACGAAATCACGCTTTCATCCGTATATCCACCTGCTACAACTGCTACTCTTAACATGTTTAATTTAAAATTTATTCAAATATAGAACTTTGACATCAATCATAAATATTATTTTTAAACTATATTTGTGCGACAATTTATCATTTCAATGAAAGGAGTAAAATCAATCATTCAAGTTTTGCTGAATGTAGCTATTGTAATAGCGCTATCATTTGGGCTTTACCATTTTATTTTTAACATTTGGTTAGATTCGTATACAAATCACAATGAATTTGTTGAAGTTCCGGATTTATCTAAAATGAATATTACTGATGCTACAGCTAAGTTAGAAGAACTTGGTTTGACATACGAAGTAGATAGTTCTCGTTTTGATCCAAATACGAAACCTTTTGCTATTATGGATTTTTATCCTGCAGCAGAATCGCGTGTAAAAGAAGGTCGTCGTATCTTTATTAAGTCAAATCCGAAAACATATCGTCCAGTTGAATTACCAGATTTAGTTGGAAAATCAAAACGTTTAGCCTTTACACAATTAGAAATTTCTGGTCTTAAAATTGGAAAAATAATTTACGAACCAGATTTAGCAAAAGATGCAGTTCTTAAAATATTATACAACGGAAAAATTGTAAAAGCAGGAGAACAATTACCTCGTTTTGCGACAGTTGATTTGGTATTAGGACGCGGAATGTTATCTGGTGTTAGAATGCCTAATTTGGTTAATTTAACATTGACAGAAGCTAAAAAATCAATCAAAGATAATTTCTTCGAGATTGGTCAAATCAAATTTATTGGAGCTTCTCATGATACAATCAACGCAAGAGTTGTTTATCAATTCCCATTTGCTACGGATACTTACGATCAAGGTCAACCAATTGATATTTGGTTATCAACAGAACCTCGCGATAAAATTAGAACGCAGTTAAAAGAATTGGATGTTCAGTACAAAAACTTTGGCGAAGATACAATTAGCGGTTCTCAATATAGAGATATTATAACACAAAAAGCTGAACAGCAGATCAAAGATATGCAACAACAGCAACAACAAAATAATCAGCCTACAGAGCAACAAAAGCCTACAGAAGCGCCTAAAGCTCCAGAAGAGATTATTATAGAATAGAAAGAGAATAAATGACAGAAGATTTAGAAGATTTCTTACAAGAGGAAAACGACAATAAATTATACGAGCATTTTTCAATAACGGTTGACAAAGGTCAATCGTTATTGCGTATAGATAAGTTCTTAATGATTAGAATTGAGAACGCAACAAGAAATAAAATTCAACAAGCAGCCGATAACGGAAACATTTTAGTGAACAATGAATCTGTAAAATCGAATTACAAAGTAAAGCCTGGAGATTTTATTCAGATTATGTTAGAAACTCCTCCACGCGAGAATGAAGTTATAGCAGAAGATATTCCAATCAAAATTATTTACGAAGATGATCAAGTTGTCGTAATTGATAAAGAACCTGGAATGGTTGTACACCCTGGACATGGAAATTATACAGGAACTTTGGTAAATGCCTTAAAGTTTCATTTTGATAATTTACCATCAATGTCAGATCAGATGGAACGTCCTGGTTTGGTACACCGTATCGATAAAGACACAAGCGGACTTTTGGTTATTGCGAAGACAGAAGTTGCGATGACAAGTTTAGCAGAACAATTTGCAGCTCACACAACAGACCGTTTATACAATGCTTTGGTTTGGGGAGTTTTGGCAGAACAAGAAGGAACAATTACAGGACATATTGGTCGACACTTAAAAGATCGTATGCAAATGGCAGTTTTTCCTGATGGAGATCAAGGTAAACATGCTGTGACACATTATAAAGTAATGGAGAATTTTTCTTATGTTACATTGGTCGAATGTAAATTAGAAACTGGTCGTACACATCAAATTCGTGCGCATTTCAAACATTTGGGTCATCCATTATTCAATGATGCTCGTTATGGTGGAGATCGCATTTTGAAAGGAACAACATTCAACAAATACAAACAGTTTGTTGACAATTGTTTCGCTGCTTGTCCTCGCCAAGCTTTACACGCACGCACATTAGGATTTGATCATCCTACAACAGGAGAACGTATGTATTTCGAATCCCCGATGCCTGCTGATATGATAGATATTTTAGAACGTTGGAGAAATTATTCGGCAAACTCTGTTCATGCAACAGAACCTGAGGAAAAAATTGATCGCAACGCAAAAGAAATGGAATAGATTTATTTTTAATTATAAAGCACTTCTACGGAAGTGCTTATCTATTTCTATATAAAAACTTACACGATTTTAATCAATGAATTTTTCAGAATTAAATATAATTGAACCAATTTTAAAAGCAATTGATGAGGCTGGATATACAGAACCAACCGAAATTCAAGAGCAATCTATTCCTTTAGTTTTAGAAGGAAATGATATTATTGGTTGTGCACAAACAGGAACAGGAAAAACAGCATCTTTCGCAATTCCTATTCTACAAAACTTAACAAATTCTCCGAGTAAAGGAAGAAAAATTAGAACATTAATTTTAACGCCAACACGTGAATTAGCCATTCAAATCAACGAAAGTTTTAAATTATATGGTAAAAATTTACCATTAAAACATTTAGCGATTTTTGGAGGTGTTAATCAAAATCCACAAATTGGAGCCATCAAAAATGGTGTTGATATTTTAATTGCAACGCCTGGTCGTTTGTTGGATTTGATTGGACAAGGACATTTAAAAATTAATCAAATAGAGATTTTTGTTTTAGATGAAGCCGATCGTATGTTGGATATGGGATTTGTTCATGAAATCAAAAAGATTTTAGAAATCATTCCAAAAGAAAGACAATCACTTTTCTTCTCGGCAACGATGCCAAAAAACATTCGAAAATTTTCTCATTCAGTTCTTCGTCGTCCAAAAGAAGTCAGCGTGGCACCTGTTTCTTCGACTGCCGAAACAGTTGAGCAATTTGTTTATCATGTAGACAAAGACATGAAAGTAAAACTTTTGGTTAGCATTTTAAACGAGCATCCAGAAGATCGTACCTTGATTTTTACACGTACAAAACACGGCGCAAATCGTTTGGTAAGACACTTGGAAAAAGCAGGAATCCCTGCTGCGGCAATTCATGGTGATAAATCTCAAAATGCAAGACAACGTGCTTTAAATGATTTCAAAGAAGAAAAATTAAAAGTATTAATTGCCACTGATATTGCTGCTCGTGGAATCGATATTGATCAATTACCTTATGTGATCAATTACGAATTACCGAATGTTCCTGAAACATATGTACACCGAATCGGACGTACTGGTCGTGCGGGACGCGAAGGAAAAGCAATTTCTTTATGTGCTGCTGACGAAAGAGGTGATTTGGCAAATATTGAGAAATTGATTGGTAATTATGTGACGGTGATTAAAACACCAAAAGAGTTTTATAAATTACCTGACGCAAATAGTAACAATAATAATTTCAAGAAAAATAATACAGGTTTTAAACCCAAAAAAGATACGAAACCAAAGAATCCTCATCGAGGAAGAAGAAAATAAAGCAAAAAAAAATCACTTCGAAATGAAGTGATTTTTTTTATATTTTTCATAGTTGAGTTAAAATTATTTCTCATCAGCATATTTATCTACAATCATGCTCAATGCGCCATCAGTTGTAATATTACACGCCGTTCCAAAACTATCCTGCAATGCGAAAATAGTCAAGATTAGAGCTACTCCAGCTTCATCAAATCCTAAAACATTTGAAATTAATCCTAACGAAGCGACAACTGTTCCACCTGGAACTCCTGGTGCACCAACTGCAAAAACGCCTAAAAGCAAAACAAAAGTTACCATTGTTCCTAAATCAGGAATATGACCATACAATACTTGCGAAACCGTCATCACAAAGAAAACTTCTGTCAAAACCGAACCACATAAATGTGTATTCGAGAAAAATGGAATCGTAAAATTAGCAATCGTTGGTTTAATTACTTTACTATCGTCAACTGCTTTCACAGCAATACCCAAAGATGCAGCAGATGACATTGTTCCAACAGCCGTTAAATAGACAGGAGGATAATGTTTTAGTAGTTTGAATGGATTTGTTTTATGATAAAATCCTGCGATTGTATACATTAATGTCATCCAAATAAAATGACCAATAATAACGATTAAAATTACTTTCAAGAAAACTGGTAATTGTTTTTCAATAGAACCTTCATAACTCAAAATTGCAAAATTTGCAGCAATGAAAAAAGGTAAAATCGGAATCAAAACTTTATTTACCAAAAGAATTACAATATCTTTGAATTGATCAAAAATCTTTTCTAATTCCTTCGCTTTTGTAATCAAAATTCCCATTCCTAGCATCAACGAAATAACCAACGCTGTCATCACCGAAAAAATTGGCGGAATATCTAATTGAAATAAAATTTTTGGAACTTCTCGCAACGAATCCACTGAAGTTGGAATAGATAAATTTGGAATGATTTGATAACCTGCAATCATCGAAAATAACCCCGCTCCTATTGAAGATAAATATGCAATTAATAATGAAAAACCTACTATTTTAGCAGAGCCTTCGCTTAATTTCGTAATTGAAGAAACGATAAAACCAATCACAATTAACGGAACCAAAAAGAAAATTAATTGCCCTGTAAAATATTTTAAGGATAAAACAACTTGAATTGTATTTTCGTTCAGATAATTTCCTAAAACCAAACCGGCAATCACACCCAAAAGCAATCGAAATAATGTATTGCTCGCAATCTTTTTTAACATTTGACACAAAATTTGCGACAAATATAAACTCTATTAATTTAATAGACTAAATATATTTTTGGAAATATTTAAATTTTTTCACTAAATTATATGACATTAAAAAATACACTATCACTCTGATTTCTATTTATAATCTTTTCATATCACTCTGGTTTGCCCAAGAGTCATTATTTTAACACTCCTCTCTCACAAACTGAATTGCTAAATTCAGCGCATTATTGGAAACAATTTTAATGAATTCTTCTCGATCTAAATAGGGATAAAAATATTTTTTATTCAATGTTGAATGACCATTTGTAACAGAAATCCAAACCGTTCCAACTTCTTTTCCATCTTCGCCTTTGTTTGGACCAGCGACACCAGTTGTAGAAATACTAATATCCGTTTTTAATTGATTTCGAACACCTTTAGCCATTTGTTCAGCAACTTTTTCCGAAACAACTGTAAATTCATCAATATCAGATTGATTTACATTGAGCAAATTTACTTTTACCGAAGTGTCGTATGAAACAATAGTTCCGAAATAATAAGCAGAACTTCCCGAAACAGATGTGATCAAACTTGCTATATTTCCTCCAGTACAACTTTCGGCAGTCGAAATTGTCAATCCTTTTTCTTTTAAAACATCACCCAAAACTTGTTGCGCATTTCCTGAATTTTCAGAAACTAGAAATTCTCCTGCAATTAATTTGAATTGATTAATCTGATGTTGAATTTCATTTTGTAAAAATTCTTTATCTGTTCCAAACGCTGAAAATCGTAAATCAATAGAAGTTCGATTCGGTAAATACGCCAAATGAATAAATTCGGGCAAATTATTTTCCCAATCTTCTAACAAAATTGCTAAATCACTTTCAGGAATTCCACTCACCAAAATATCACGATGAACAATAATTTCTGATTGAAATTGGTCTTGTAATTTTGGAATAATTTCGTCACGCATCAAACCTTTCATTTCAAAAGGAACGCCTGGTAAATTGATGATAATTTTATCATTAATTGTAGTCCAAAGACATGGTGCTGTTCCATATTTGTTCTGAATAAATATAGACTTTTCTGGAATTAACGCTTGATCTTGATTCAAACTATTTAACTCTTTTGAGTAACCTCTGGCAACAAATAATTGAACAATACTTTCTAAAATTTTAGGTTCTTGAACCAATTCACAATTTAAAAATTGACACAAAGCTGCTTTGGTTTTATCATCTTTTGTCGGTCCTAAACCTCCTGTTACAATTACAATATCTGATTTTGATATGCTACGTTGAAATCCTTCAATTATATGTTGCAATTCATCTTTTACAGAAATAATTTCTTCCACTTCAATCCCAATCGTATTCAATTGTTTGGCGATAAATGCAGAATTAGTATCTACAATTTGACCAATTAATATCTCGTCACCAATTGTGAGTAATGTCGCTTTAATTTTCATACATAAAAAAACTTGCTTAAAGTTAAGCAAGTTTGATTTCATTATTTATATGATTTTATTTTCTATCTACACCTTGATTATGTAATTCGCGCTGTTTTTGATTATCCTCTTCAATCATTCTCATAAATTCTGAATAGGATACCTTTTGTAACTTATTATTTATTGTAAAAATTGGTGCTTTTTTTAATTCTTTTTTCTTTGTCGCATTCCACGAAATCATCACTTCTACATCATCTTTCGTGTATTTATAATTCAATTCTAAAATCAAACCTTTTGTACCATAATATTTATCTGGCGAATACGAATAAGGAATTGAAGGCGCATACCAAGCAATAACATCAACATCTTTGTATTTCCCGATTGCTTCTTTGGTTTCGATTCCAAGAATAGTTTTACTTTTTCCAGTATCAGTAAAATTTACATAATTAAGCGAATCATAAATGATCATTTTCTTTACAAACAAATCTGTTTCATTGTAAAAAACTTTCTCTTTGTAATCAAAAATTGGTTTTTCTCCTATATCTGGACTAATTCCCATTGAACCTCCTTGTGCTTGTTGAGAATTATCTATTTTTTGAATATTCACTGATTGACTTTGAGTTTTATTATAGGAAAATTGATAATTAATCGAAGGAATATTTTTAGACATTTCTAAAACTTCGTCTCTTTGTTTTTGATCTGGATAATATTGTTTCAAATTTTCTAAAGCTTTATCCGTAAAATGAATTTGAGGTTGAACTTCGTATTCAATTTCATAAAATTGAGCATTTGCGATACTAGAAATCAGAATAATTAGTGCGATTATTTTTTTCATTTTAGTCCTTTTTTTCTATTCCTTGATTGTTAGCGTCATTTCTTTTTTTATCAAGGTCATCCCAAATTCTCTCTAATTCATCGCTCGAAACTCTATTTCCTTTTGTCGGAACAATAAATTTGAATTTAGGTTTTTCTTTGATGTAATTTGCTTTATAAACTCCAAAATATTTCCCCATTCCATCTTCATAAGAAATTTCAAGATCAAGGACTAAACCGCCTGGACTTTTGAAATTAATAAGCATCAAATCTGTTTTAATTTCTGGAACAAACCAAGCTACAAATATTCTGTCATTAAAATTTGCTGTTGCTTTTTGTACTTTATATCCGAGAATATTTTTTGTTTCATTTGATAATTTCCAATCAAGATTATTTATATTATCGTAAACAATATATTTTTTTCCATAAACATCTTGTTGCATCAACGTTTCTTGTTTTGCATGATTGAAATAAGTTGTTCCAAAATACATATATGGTGCACTTTTCTTGATAAAAACAATCTGTCCTTGCCCATTCTGAACTTTTGGTAATTCAATTACGTTTGCTTCATCTTTATTCAAAATAAATTTAAAATCTAAAGCAGGAGGATTTTCATTCTGATAGATATTTTGTTTTCTTACTTCAGGATCAGAAATCTCTTTATAAAAATCTAAACCTTTTTCATTGTATTTTACTTTAATCTGAGTCTCATATTCTACTTCATAAAACTGAGCTTGCGCAAAACTAGAAATGATGATAATTAGTGTTAATAGCTTTCTCATATTTATTTTTTATCAATTCCTTGAGTGTTATTATACATTTCGTTACGTTTCTTGTTGGCTTCGTCATAAATTTTTGCTATTTCTTGTTGAGATACAATAGGTAATTTTGAAGCTTTATCAGCTTTAAGAGGATTTTTGAATTTATATTTTTTTACATTTGGTTGAATAGCTTCTACACGAATAATATTATCCATTCGTCCAACTTTTTCACTTTCAACAAATAAATTCATCTCTAAAACAAATCCTTCAATTGGTTTTACATTTATCGGCATAAAATCAAAATCAATTTCTTTGGTATACCATGCTTCTACTTTATATTTTTTAAAATCAGAAGTTGCTTTATAAACTTTATAACCCAATATTTCTTTTGTTTCGTTTGAATATTCCCAAACTAACTCTTCTATTGGATTTTTGACAATATATTTTTTACCGTAAACATCTTCTTCTTTATAATTTTCATTCAATCTAAAATCTGAATATGTCACTCCTAAAGGCAGTCCTACAACTGATTTTTTAATTTCTCCCTGATAATTTTGATCGTTATTAATTTTTTCTTGTTCAACAGAATTTTGCTCATTTTTAGAAGAATAAATTAAAAAATCTATTGGTTTTGGATTTTCATTCTGTTCAATATTCCATTTTCTTTGTTCTTCATTTTTAATATCTGAAAAAACTTTTTCAATATATTCTGAAGTATACTTTGTATGATGTTTAAATCTTACTTTCACTTCATAAACTTGCGCTTGCGCAAAACTTGAAAAAATGATAATTAGTGTTAAGAAGTTTTTCATAATTGTAATTTATATTTTAAAAATAAAAAAAAAAGTTACAAATCATTGCAACTCTTCTAAATATTAAATTTAAATTATTTTTATAAAATATGTTTCTCAGCGTGGTAAGAAGAACGAACCAATGGTCCAGATTCTACATGACGGAATCCTAATCCACGAGCGAAATCTTCGTATTTTTTGAATTGTTCTGGCGTGATAAATTCTTTCAAAGGCAAATGTTTTTTCGTTGGTTGTAAATATTGACCAATTGTAATGACATCTACATTTGCATCAGCAACTTCCTGAATTGTTTCAAAAACTTCGTCTTCAAACTCACCTAAACCAAGCATAATTCCAGTCTTTGTACGATGTTGACCTGCTTCTTTTGCATAACGTAAAACTTCTAACGAACGATCATATTTCGCCTGAATACGAACTTCGCGCGTTAAACGACGAACCGTTTCCATATTATGAGAAAGTACTTCTGGAGCAGCTTCTACAATACGATCGATGTGTTTTTCGATTCCTTGAAAATCTGGAATCAAAGTTTCCATCGTTGTTCCTGGGCTAATTCTACGAACAGCGTGTATTGTTTCTGCCCAAATAATAGAACCCATATCTTTTAAATCATCACGGTCAACAGAAGTTAAAACCGCATGTTTTATTTGCATTAATTTGATAGAACGCGCTACTTTTTCTGGTTCTGCCCAATCAACTTGCTCTGGACGACCAGTTTTTACACCACAAAAACCGCATGAACGCGTACACACATTTCCCAAAATCATAAATGTCGCAGTTCCTTCACCCCAACATTCGCCCATATTAGGACAACTTCCACTTTGGCAAATGGTGTTCAATTTATATTTATCAACTAAACCTCTTAATTCGCGATGTTTTTTTCCCGTAGGCAATTTTACACGCAACCATTCAGGTTTTTTTACTCTTCCATCTGGTAATAGCTCAACACTCATACATTACTTTTCTGATTGGCTAATTTACAAAGTTTTTTCGAAAGCTATTACATCCTAAATAAATGTAATAAAAATATAGTTTTTAACATTTTTTGGAATATTATTTGGATTTTAATCAGTTAAAATCAATAACAAATGAAAAAATCAATTATCCTTACACTTATTTTTAGCTCAGTAATTTATAGTTGCGAAACAAAGACAGATAAAGAACTTATAAAAACTGAAGAAGCAACAACTGATCATAAAGATTCAACTATTCAAAAAGAACCAATAAACTCATCAGATACACATATTATTGATACGCATAATGCGAAAACTTCTATTGATTGGGTAGGAACTTATGATGGAATTTTACCATGTGCTGATTGTGCTGGAATTAAAACAACTGTAACTTTAAATAAAGATGAAACTATAAAAGTAGTTTCTGAATATATGAAAGGGAACCAAAAATTAATAGATGAAGGTCATTTCCAATGGACTGCTGATAATAATGCTTTGTATTTAGATACAAAAGATAAAAATCGACATTTTTATAGAGTAGGTGAAAATAAACTAATTATCCTATCTCAAGAAGGTGAAGATATCAAAGGTCCATTAGCAGATAAATACATTTTATTAAAAAAGTAAGATTATTAAATCAATATGAAAGACAGTAATTAAGCTGTCTTTCATATTAAAATAAGTTTAATTGTTGCGATTCTAATTCTAACAAAAATTTTTTGCGTTTCTTTCCGCCAGCATATCCAGTTAACGTACCATCTGAACCAATTACGCGATGACAAGGCACTACGATTGCAATTTTGTTTTTTGCGTTCGCATTTGCAACTGCTCGTATCGCTAATAAATCTCCAACAGCTATCGATTGTTCTTTGTATGATCTTGTTTCTCCAAATGGAATTTTGATTAATTCGTTCCAAACTTTTTTCTGGAAATCTGTTCCAATCAAATCAAGTGGAATGGTAAATTCTTTTAAATTTCCTTTAAAATAATCGTTCAATTCATTTTCTAAACGATTCAAAATATCATCATCCTTTTCAAAAATTTCACCCAAGTTTTCTATTTCTTTGAGTTGTTTTTCGGTCGATTTTCCATCAAAAAACTCTAACATACAAATTCCTTTTTCCGACTTTATTGCAAGCATTTCTCCAAGAGGTGTTTGTATTTTTTTTGAGTGAAACATTTTATAAAATTTTAGTTGAAAGTTAGAAAAATATAGTCGTAATTTGGTATCAAATTTGTTGTTAAAAATATCATAAAATTAATTTATGAAAAAATCTATATTCGCGAGTATTTTCGCATCCTTCATTATATTCTCTTGCCAATCAAAAGGTGTTCAACAAGAACAAAAAAACAATAGTATTGATAATGCTATTCCTGCTATTGTAGCTATGGCAGAACATAATTCTAAAAACTCTTTGAATTGGGTAGGAAAATATGAAGGAATTTTACCTTGTGCCGATTGCGAAGGAATAAAATATATTGTTGAATTGAAAAAAGATGGTAACTTTTTTATTGAGCAAGAATATTTAGGAAAAGAAACAGTTTATCAAGACGAAGGATTTTATAAATGGGATGCTTCTGGAAATGTTTTACATTTAAATTCTAATGTAAGTCCATTAGTGTTGAAAGTTGAAGAAAATAGATTGAAAGTTTTGGATCAACAAGGAAAAGAAATTACAGGAAATTTGAAAGATAAATACATCTTGAAAAAGACTAAATAATAAAAAATAAAAGGCAATCTCGATTACGGATTGCCTTCTATTTTTGAAATTATTTTAGTTCAATAAATGATCTTTTGTTAATTTTTCAAAAACTTTAATTACACCAATTACTTGAATTTCTTCTTGTAAATATTCTTCAAAAGTAAAATAGTTGTAAGCTTCAATTTCATTTGTTGGTTTTATTTCTTCGTTCAAATCGTACAAAAAACAATCTTGTTCCATCAAAAGATCCTGTTCTCCATATGCTTCAGCTGTAATATGACAATAAAAATTGAGCTCTTCTCTTACCAAATCCAAACTCAATTCTTCTTTTATTTCTCTTACCAAAGCTGTTTCAGAATTTTCACCTTTATCAATTTTTCCACCTGGTAAATACCACGCTTTTTTATTTTTGCTAAATGTCAAAAGCAGTTTATTATTTTTAATAACTAATAAACCCGCTGTTGGTAATTGAATCATCTTTTATTTTTCTAAACTTTTTTGCCATTCCCAGGCAGTACGCATACTTTCTGATAATTTTGTTTCAGGTTTCCAACCCAATTCTTTTTCTGCTAAAGAGTTATTTGCATAAGCTTCGATAATATCTCCTGCGCGACGCTCTTTGATTTCGTATTTCAATTTCAAATCATTGGCATCCTCAAATGCGTGAACAACTTCTAAAACCGTAGATCCTGTTCCAGTTCCAAGATTAAAGAATTCTAGCTTTGCTTTATTTTTATTTTCGATCAAACGAGTTACGGCTTTTACGTGTGCATCAGCCAAATCATTTACATCGATATAATCACGAATTGCCGTTCCATCACGCGTTGGATAATCATCTCCCCAAACCGATAATGCTTCTCTGATTCCAGCTGCAGTTTGTGTAACATAAGGAATTAGATTATTTGGAATTCCTTTTGGTAATTCTCCAATTTTAGCAGTTGGATGCGCACCTACTGGATTGAAATAACGTAAACAAATCACATTTTTATCAAATGCTGCTGAGAAATCTTCTAAAATTTCCTCTCCCATTTGTTTCGTTTTTCCATAAGGAGATTCAGGTTTTTTCAGTGGAGTTTGCTCGTCAATAGGCATTTTATCCGCTTGTCCGTAAACTGTACAAGACGAACTAAAAATAATATTATCTGTATCAAAATCTTTCATCGCATCCAAAAGATTAATCAAACCTAAAATATTATTACGGTAATACATCAACGGTTTTTCAACAGATTCTCCAACTGCTTTATGCGCTGCGAAGTTGATAATTCCATCTATTTTATTTGTTTTGAAAAATTCGTTTACTTTTTCTTGATCTTTTAAATCAATCTCGAAATAAGTTGGTTTTGTTCCAGTAATAGAAGTAATTTTATCCAACACACCAATTTCTGTGTTCGATAAATCGTCTATGATCACAACTTCATAACCTGCATTTTGTAAAGCTACAACTGTGTGCGAGCCAATATAACCCAAACCTCCAGTTACTAATATTTTACTCATTTTTAATATTTAGTTTTTATAGTGAAATCAAATTTAGGAAAATAAAAAAGCTTCTGAAACTAATCAGAAGCTTTTTCGTATTATTTTTAGGATAAATTATTTTCCAAAAAATTCGCGAACAGCAGAAGTGATGTAAGCCAATTGCTCCTCATCTAACTCTGTGTGCATTGGTAAAGACATTACTTCTTCTACCAATTTGTTTGTATTTGGAAAATCTGCATCATTATAATGCCCGTTATCATACGCTTTTTGTTTGCGTAATGGAACAGGATAATAAATCATCGCAGGAATTTCTTTTTCAGTCAAGAAAGCTTGTAATTCATTACGTTTACCATTTGTTACACGTAACGTATATTGATGGAATACGTGAGTTGTGTCTTCTCCTTTTACAGGCGTTAATAATGCATCAATATCTTTAAAAGCATCTGTATAATAAGCCGCAGCTTTGTTACGAGCAGCGTTATAATCATTTAAGAAAGGTAATTTACGACGTAAAACTGCTGCTTGAACAGAATCCAAACGAGAGTTAACACCAACTTCATCGTGGTAGTAACGTTTGTACATTCCGTGATTTACAATTCCACGTAAACGATGTGCAATATCATCATCATTTGTAAAAATTGCTCCACCATCACCATAACAACCTAAGTTTTTTGAAGGAAAGAAAGATGTACAACCAATGTGACCAATTGTTCCAGCTTTTCGACCTTTGTAATCCGCTCCAATAGCTTGTGCAGTATCTTCTACAACATATAAGTTATGTTCTTTTGCAATTGCCATAATCTCGTCCATATTCGCACATTGACCAAATAAATGAACTGGAATAATTGCTTTTGTTTTTGGCGTGATTGCCGCTTTTAATTTTTCTGTATCAATTGTAAAAGTATCATAATCAACGTCAACTAAAATCGAATTTAATTTCAATAAATCAACAACCTCTACTGTTGCAGCAAATGTAAAATCTGCCGTAATTACTTCATCACCTGGCTCTAAACCTAAGGCCATCAAAGCAATTTGCAACGCATCAGTTCCGTTTCCACAAGGAATTACGTGTTTTACATTTAAGTAATTTTGCAATTCAGTTTCGAATTGTTTTACTTCTGGTCCATTAATAAAAGCAGCCGAATCCAAAACATTCAAAATTGCTGCATCAACGTCTCCTTTTATTTTTTGATATTGACTTTGTAAGTCAACCATTTGTATTTTTTTCATAACTTAATGAATCTTTCAAAATCTACAACTTTAAAAAGTCGTTATTATTACAACAAATGTACAAAAAAAGCTCATTCTAAATTTTTAACTTTGCAACATTGTGCAAGGATTTTATAACACATCAATTAAGGCGTACGGAATGGCGCTAAAATTGGCTTCGAATTTTAACGAAAAAGCAAAACTTTGGGTAGATGGAAGAAAAAATTGGGAAGAAAAAATAGCTTCTAAAATTTCAGAAACCGATAAAGTTTTGTGGGTACATTGTTCATCTTTAGGCGAATTTGAACAAGGTAGACCAGTGATCGAAGCATTGAAAGAAAACTATCCAACACATAAAATTGCTGTTTCATTTTTCTCTCCTTCTGGTTATGAAATTAGAAAGAATTATCAAGGCGCAGACGTTATTTTTTATTTGCCTTTGGACACAAAATCAAATGCAGAAAAGTTAATAAAAGTGCTTCATCCAGAAATTTTGATTTTGGTGAAATACGAATATTGGTTTAATTTGATTATCGAATTACATCAGCAAAACATTCCTACAATAGTGGTTTCGTCAATCTTTAGAGAGAGTCAAAATTTTTTCAAAAAAGACGGAAATAATTGGTTTGCGAAAAAATTAAGTTTGATAAATCATTTCTTTGTTCAAAATCAAAAATCAAAAGATTTACTGGATTCAATCAATATCACACAAAATACAATTGCAGGCGATACGCGATTTGATCGTGTCAAACAGATCATTCATCAAGATAATGAATTGGATTTTATGAATGATTTTAAACAAAATTCGAAATTAATTGTTGTTGGAAGTTCTTGGCCAAAAGATGAAGAATTATTTGTGAATTTAATCAACCAAAAATTAAATAATGATTGGAAAATTGTTTTTGCACCACATAATTTGAATAATGCTGAAATCAATTCTTTTCAGAATAAAATCAACCAAAAAGCAGTTAAATTTTCTGATTTAGAAAAAACATCCAATCAAGAGTTAATCGATTCGAAAATATTTATTCTAAATACAATTGGTATTTTATCAAAAGTCTATTCTTATGCAGATATTACCTATATTGGCGGAGGTTTTGGTGCAGGAATTCATAACACGTTAGAAGCTGTAACATTTGGAAATCCTGTCGTTTTTGGTCCTAAATACAAGAAATTTCAGGAAGCTGTGGATTTGATAGAAGTTGGCGGAGGATTTTCTATTGCTAATCGACATGAATTTGATACAATTATGAATCGTTTGATGAACGATGAAAATTTCCGAAAAGAAAGTGGAAAAAAAGCTGGAGATTTTGTTCAAAATTCACCAAATGCAACTAAAATTATTTTAGAATATTTAGATGATATTTGTAAATCTTAAAATTTTATCAATTTTTAACAAAAAAGGCACAGAAATTGTGAATCAAAAAAGCATTATTGATTTTTTTAAAGTGTAAATCAATCTTCTGTATGAATAAAACTTTACTTTTGAATTAATTATTATAACTCAGACTTAAGTAATAAAAAAATGAAGAAACTTATTTTAGGAATAGCACTTTTCGGTGGATTAAGTGCAGCAAATGCGCAAATTGATTTAGGAGTAAAAGGAGGTCTTAACTTCCCGACTTTATCTGGTGATTCAAGACAAATATATCAAAATCAAACTAAATTCAGAACTGATTTTTATGTGGGAGGTTATGCCAACTATAAGATAACGGATCAAATTAGTTTTCAACCAGAGTTATTATATTCTAAACAAGGAGCTGGATTGAAAACAAATGATAACTCAAAAGCTAAATTAATTACACATAATATTAATATTCCTTTAATGGGACGTTATGAAATTATGGATGGATTAAATGTTGAATTTGGTCCACAATTAGGTTTCTTAGTTTCTGCTAAAAAGAAAACTGAAGAAGGAAAAATTAATGAAAAAGAAAAATTTGTAGATAATTTCAAAACATTTGATTTCGGATTAAATTTTGGTGCTGCTTATAAAGTAAGTGATGAACTAGAAATTAATGCTCGTTTTACGAAAGGTTTGTCAAACATCAACAATTATTTCCCAGAAGTAATGAACGACAATTACAAAATTACAAACACATACTTTAGTGTTGGTGTAGCATATAAGTTAATGGAAATGTAATTGCTTTAATTAAAAAAATTAGAAGGAGCTTTTTGCTCCTTTTTTTGTGCTTAATCGTTAAACAATTCTAAAACAATTTTGCCTTGTTAAATTAAATTCTATATTTGTAGTAATAAAAATACAGTTGTAGATATGAATGTTAAATTATCAAGAAGAGAAGAGGAAGTAATGGAAGTTATCTGGAGCGGAAAACAAGTTTTTGCGAAAGATATTATCGATTCTTATGACGATCCAAAACCTGCGAATACTACAATTTCTACCTTATTAAAAAGGATGCACGACAAAGGTTATATTGATTACGAGCAAATGGGAAACTCGCGACGATACTATGCTTTGGTGAAAAAAGATGATTATTTTTCGAAAGAAGTAAAAGGAATGATTTCGAACTTCTTTAATAATTCGGCAACACAATTTGCTTCATTTTTTGCAAAATCGAACAATATGTCGGTCGAAGAATTAGAAAAATTACGTGATATAATTGACAACGAAATAGATCGCAAAAAGAAATAACCTATGGTTGCTTTTTTTATAAAATTTATTCTTTGTTCCGGATTTTTATATTCGTTTTATAAACTTTTTTTGGAACGCGAAAGCATGTATAAAATCAATCGTTTTTATCTGTTGTTTTCGTTGATATTTTCGTTAATCGCGCCTTTGTACAAAATTGATTTGCCTATCACAGCGACAGAAACAAATATTTCGCCCGAATTATTGGCTTTTCTAATGCAAAACCCTGAATTGTTGCAACAAGAAAAAGGAATTAATTTTGGTGATATTTTGACTGTTATTTACATTTTGGTTGGCGTAATATTTCTTGTAAGATTTATCTACAATTTGTACGAATTGATGTTCAAAATTAAGACTGAGGAAAAAATCAAAGATCAAGAAATTACATATATTCTTGATTTAGATTCGAATCAGCCGTATAGTTTTTGGAAATATATTTTTATTCCGAAAAAGCAACTAAAAAGTTTACATCAAAATTTAATTGATCACGAAAAAGCGCATTGCATTCAGAAACATAGTTTGGACATTTTGTTAATTGAAATTTTTCAAATTCTTTTTTGGTTCAATCCGTTTATTTATTTCTATAAAAAATCAATCAAACTAAATCACGAGTTTTTGGCAGATGAATATGTATTGAAAAGAAACTCAGATTTAAAAACTTACCAACATCAAATTTTGGATTGTATTGCAACGCAAAATCCATCGATGATGGCAAGTAATTTCAATTTTATTCTAACTAAAAAACGCCTGCTTATGATGACAAAAAATACATCAAAACGAAAAGTGAAAATTCTATCTTTTGCTTCGTTGCCTTTTATATTGAGTGCTTTTGTACTTTTTAGTCAAAAATCGTTTGCGCAAGAAGTTGAGATAAAAGCTCAAAAAGTGGAACAAGCGTTGGAAAAACCTGTTCAATCGCAAGCCGAAATTCTTCTTGGACAAGCAACTACTTTGAGAGATTCGCTTCTCAAAACAGATCAAGCTAAAACAACAACTCCAATAGAAAAAGTGTTTACGAAAGATGAGTTAAAAACGATTTTGAAAAGTAATGAGCAAAACAAAATTATCTTGAATGATGCTGGAGATATTATTCTGAATGATTCTATCAAAATAAAAGATATTGTCTTGAAAAAAGAGTTGGCTCCAACGATTTTATATGGAACGGACGGAAAAATTTTGCAAAAAATTGATCCCAAAGAAATAGAAAAAGTTTTTGTAAAAAGTAATGAAGGTTTGATAGAAATTATCAAAAAAGATTCAAGTATCATCAAAATTTTCAATTCAAAAAAAGACATTCCGAGTATCAATAAAAAAGTAAAAACAGCTAAAATGCCAACAGTACAAAATAATATTACGTTGAAAAATGGTTATTCTATTTATACAGATAAAAATGGTGTTGAGCACAAAATTATTAGTTCTGAAATTGATAGAGTTTATATAGAGAATCAATTAAAATCAAAAGGAATTGATAATAGTTATAGTTTAAGTTTTTCAAAAAATAAAGTAGTTGATAATACAGAAATAGAAAAACAAGTAAAAAATGCGCAAGCAAGAGATTATGATATTGCAGCTGTAAAAACGGATACTAAAAATCCGTGGGCAATTACAGTAGAACCGCATTCTGCAAGAGAAGTAACGAAATTTAAAGTTGATCCCAAAAATCCCGAAATACAAAAATTAGGTACTTTTACTGTAAAAACATTTTATTCTGAAGATCCAAAAGAAATGAGTAAACATCTTGAGGAGAAAAAGAAAGAACTAGAATTACAAGAAAAAAATACTAAACAAATGCTAAAAGAGATTGAAAAAAGGCAAAAAGAATTAAAAAAAGAAATTAAGAAATAATAAAAATTTCATAGTATTTATAACATATTCAAAAAAAAGGGAAACTCGTTCAGGTTTCCTTTTTTAGTACGTCATGTTTTGGCATTCTGATTTTCTATTTTTGAGAAGATTGTTTAACTTTCCTAAAAATTAAGAATTTGTTACAAGCAGGCGATTTCAAAATTTACAATGCTTCCGCTGGAGCAGGTAAAACTTACACATTGGTAAAGGAATTTCTTTCGTTGTTATTGACGAATGAAAGCGATTATCATTTCGAGCATATTTTAGCCATTACATTTACCAATAAAGCGGCCGGCGAAATGAAGGAACGTATCATCGAAACTTTAGAAGAAATTGCCAAAAACCCTAATCCAAAAGAAGATGGCTATATTCTAGAATTAGCTTCAGAACTGAATTTGAAGCCTGAAATCATTAAGACAAAAGCATACAATATTCTGATTGCGATTCTTCATAATTATTCCAAATTTTCGATTTCTACGATTGATAAATTTAATCTTCGATTGATGAAATCTTTTGCACAAGATTTGGGTTTATCAATGAATTTTGATGTCGAAATGAATACGAATGAAATCATTAATGAATCTGTTGATTTGTTGTATTCAAAAATTGGGGAAGACGAAAAACTAACGCAAACAATGATCAAAATTGCGTTGGATAATATGGACGCAAATAAATCGTGGGATATTCGAAAAACGCTTTCTTCAGACACTTCGGACATTTCTAATGATAGACATTTACAAGATTTAGAAAAATTAAAAAACATTTCGTTAGACGAATTTATTCGTTACCGAAAAGTTATTTTTGATGATATAAAAACTTTGAAAGATGGTTTGATTACAATCGGAAATGAGTTTTTCGAATTGCTTGCAAACAATGGAATTTCGGTAAATGAATTACCAGGAAAAAGTCGAGGAATTGCTGCTTTTTTCCAGAAATTAAAAAACTTTGATGGTTTTGGTTTGATTTTACCAACCGATGCGAATACAAAAGATATTTTGGAAGAAGGTTATCTTTCGAAAGTGAAAGATGTAATAGCAGAATCTATTTTTCCTCAAGTGAAAGATTTGTTCGAAAAAGCTGCGAACATCAATGATCACTTACTTTTGTTAACCTCAATTCAAAAAAATATATCCTCAATTTCGTTGATTAATGAAGTTGAAAAATCATTGGATTCGATCAAAAAAGATTCAAATGTTTTATTGATTAACGAATTTAATACCATTATCAGTAAAAATCTGCAACAACAGCCAGCCAATTTTATTTACGAACGAATTGGTTCGCGCTACAATCATTATTTTATTGATGAATTTCAGGATACATCGACGTTACAATGGAATAATCTGAATCCGTTGGTCGAAAATGCGCGTGCGCAATCTGACACGATTATGTTGGTTGGCGATGCAAAACAGTCTATTTATCGTTGGCGAGGTGGAAATCCTGCACAAATGATTGATTTAATCGATCGAAAAGAGGAAGAAAATATTAAAGTTGAAGAATTAGAAAAAAACTGGCGAAGTCACGAAAATATTATTCAATTTAACAATGAATTGTATTCGTTTATCGCGCCACAACTCAATTTGCCGAGTTTTCAATATTTGTACGAGATTGGAAATAAACAATTAACTAATCATCAAAAAGATGGTTTTGTCAAAATAAATTTCATTGAGCAAGAAGGTCGTTCGAAAGATTTATTTAAAGAACAAAATTTAGAATTAGTTCTTAAAACAATTGAAGATTGTCGAGCAAATGGTTTTTCATTAAAAGATATTGCGATTTTGGTTCGTAGTAATGCGCAAGGGATTTTGTTAGCGAAATATTTGACCGAAAATAACTTGGTTGTGATTTCAAATGAAGCTTTATTGTTAAAAAATTCTTTCGAAATTCAATTGATTGAATATTTGTTCAAAATCACATCAAATCCACAAGACGAACAATCAAAAATTCGTTTTTTGATGGTGGCTTATGAATTAGAATTATTCAAAACAGATGATTTAACAATCGCAGTTGAAAAAGCCTTAAAAGGTGATTTGCCAAAGTTTTTAAAATTAACCAAATCACTTGGAATTGATTTAGATTTTATTCAAGATCAAAACCTTTCATTATACGATTTCACCGAAAAAGCGATTCGAACTTTACATTTACAAGAGCGTTCACCAGCTTATATTTTGAGCTTTTTGGATGTTATTTTAGAATATTCATCAAAAAACGAATCTGATCTTAATTCATTTCTTGAGTTTTGGTCAACAATCAAAGATAAAGCGAGTATCAAAACACCAAAAGGTGTCGATGCAATTCAGATTATGACGATCCACAAGTCAAAAGGATTAGAATTTCCAGTTGTAATTTTGCCATTTTTGGATTGGCAAAGTAAGAATTCTAAAATTTGGATTCCATTACAAAAAGATGAGGAAAATCCGTTCGAAACATTTTATGTTGGAATTAATAATGAATTAAAATCAATCAAAAATGAAGCGATAAAATCGAAGATTGACGAAGAAGAGAATTTGGTTCAATTGGATGAAATTAATACACTTTATGTTGCAACAACGCGCGCAAAAGAGCAATTGTATATGATTGCGCTAAAACCAAAAGAATCTTCGAAATCAAAAAATATTGCAAACTACTTGCACGAATTTGTTTTCAGTAAAGGTTTTTCTGAGGATGAAGTTATTTTGAAAGGTTCTCCAGAACGAATTTCAACCCCTAAAATCATAGAAAACTCTTCAGCTGAGTTAAAAATTTATTCTTCGGATTGGAATACGCGTTTAGTGATTAACACCAATTCAGAAAAAGCGCAAGAAAAGTTAAAATTCACCGAATTTGGAAATACAGTTCATAACATTTTATCGCAAATTGTTACACAAAATGATTTACCAAAAATCATCGAAAGTGAAAAACAGCGTGGTACAATTTCAGTCGAAAATGTAGAACATCTGCAAATAACCTTGCAAAATTTATTACAAGATGCTAAATTAGTTCCATATTTTGCTGAAGGTTTAACGGTTTTGAATGAACGCGATTTTATTGATGAAAATGGACAAATTTTCAGAGCAGATCGTGTAGTAATTGATGCAGAAAATAATTGTTCGATTATCGATTATAAAACTGGTCAACCCGATTTAGATCATCATTTTCAAGTGAATAGATATGCCGATTTTTTTAGAAATTTAGGTTATAATATTCAAACCAAAATCTTGATTTATATTGATGATGAGCAGCAAAAAATAAATGTTGTAGAGGTATTTTGATGAATGAAAATGTAAAGTTAAAATTAGCGAGTTTACCCGAAACGCCTGGTGTTTATCAGTATTATAACAAAAGAGGAGATTTGTTATACATTGGTAAAGCGAAAAACTTGAAACGTCGCGTGAATTCGTATTTCAATAAACAACACGATTCGAAACGTTTGCGTGTTTTGGTGAGTAATATTGATAACATCGAAACAATCAACGTAAATTCTGAATATGACGCGTTGTTGTTGGAAAATAATTTGATTAAAGAGCATCAACCACGATATAATATCCTGTTAAGAGATGACAAAACCTATCCTTGGATTTGCATCAAAAATGAACGATTTCCACGAATTTTTTCGACTCGCAATGTAATCAAAGATGGTTCGGAATATTTTGGACCATATTCTAACGGAAAAGCGATGAAAGTTTTGTTAGGTTTGATCAAAGAATTGTATCAACTAAGAACATGTTCGTATGATTTGAGCGAGAAAAATATTGAAAATCACAAATTTAAAGTTTGTTTGGAATATCATATTGGTAATTGTCTTGGACCTTGTGAAGCTTATCAAACCGAAGAAGAATACAACGAGCAAATTTCGGCAATTCGTAATATTATCAAAGGAGAATTTAATGAAGCAAAACAATATTTGGTCAATCAAATGACAAAATATGCATCGGATTTGAAGTTTGAAAAAGCGCAAATGATTAAAGAAAAAATTGAAGCGTTGCAGAATTATCAATCTCGTTCTACAATTGTTTCGCCTACGATTACCAATGTTGATGTTTTTTCGATTACGTCGGACGAAGAATATGCCTATGTCAATTTCATGAAAATTTATCACGGTGCAATTATACAGTCGCATACAGAAGAATGGAAAAAGAAATTGGATGAAACAGACGAAGATTTATTGGAACGTGCAATTATTGATTTTTCAGATCGATTTAATTTAACTTCGAAAGAAATTTATGTCCCGTTCGAATTGAGTTTAGAAATTCCGTTCAGAAAAATTACAGTTCCAAAAATTGGCGATAAAAAACATATTGTCGATTTATCGTTAAAAAACACACGGATTTATCGTTTAGAACAGCTCAAACAAACTAAAATCGTCGATCCTGATCGTCATACAAATCGTATCATGAATCAGATGAAAGTTGATTTGCGTTTGCCTGTAGAACCTCGACATATCGAAGGTTTTGATAACTCTAACATTCAAGGAACGAATCCAGTTTCGGCTTGTGTAGTGTTCAAAAATGGAAAACCAAGTAAGAAAGATTATCGCATTTTCAATGTTAAAACTGTAGAAGGGCCAAATGATTTTGCAACTATGGAAGAAGTGATTGAAAGACGATATTCAAGAGTTTTGGCTGAAGGAGAATCTTTGCCTCAATTAATTTTGATTGATGGTGGAAAAGGACAATTAAGTTCTGCTCTAAAATCGATTGATCGTTTAGGGTTACGTGGAAAAGTTTCCGTGATTGGAATTGCGAAACGTTTGGAAGAAATTTATTATCCAGACGATCCTTATCCGTTATATTTGGACAAAAATTCTGAAACCTTAAAAGTGCTTCAACATGTGCGAGATGAATCGCATCGATTTGGAATTACGCGTCACCGAAATCGTCGAAGTAAAAACGCTTATAATTCGGTTTTGGAAGAAATAGAAGGTGTCGGTCCGCAAACAATTAAAGAATTATTAACAAAATTTAAATCGGTCGAACGAATAAAAAATGCATCTTTGTTAGAATTAACCGATTGTATAGGAAAATCTAAAGCAAAAAAAATAAAAGATTATTTTTCGAATGATGAAAAATCTACTAATTGACAGAGATTTAACGTCTCTTTTGAACAATCCAAAGTTACAAGCTACTTTGGCAATTGTTCCTATCACTTTATTTATACTTGGCTTGTTAAGTTATTTTGGAATTTTTTATTCGATGTTTAGCACGCTCGATGCGCAGCTAGGACATTTAGGAAGTTCTAAATCACTATTGAGTGCCTTATTAGGAAATCTTATCATTTTTATCTTTTTGGTATTGATGAGTTTTTTCACTGGTGTGATTTCTTTTGTTTACTTTATTGTGCATGCTTTAAAGAATCCAAATTTGATAAAAAGTGATGATCGTTTGGTCTGGATTACGATTATTATTTTTGGAAATGGAATAGGAATTTTTGTCTATTGGCTAACTCAAATCAAGCGAAAAAAGCCTCGTCCAATTATTGATTTATACACAGACGATATCTAAAAATATAAACTGTTTTACTAAATTGTAAAGCAGTTTTTTTATGAATTATTTCAAAAATTTGTACCTTTTAACTACAAATCAAAACAACATGAAAATAGTAGAATTATTAGCAAAAGAATTGCAAAACGAGTATCAAATTACCAAAGAATTTATTGCAAGATTTCCTGAGGATAAAACGACATACAAACCTCATGAAAAAAGTATGGATATTACAACTTTAACAAATCATGTGGTTGAAATATTTGCTTGGCCAGCTTTGATCTTAACAACTGATAAATTAGATTTTGCAGCAGGGGATTACAAACCGACAAAATTTACCTCTATTGAAGATTTACAACAAAAATTGGATGATGATTATGAATTAGGAAAAGCGGCGTTAGAGAATGTGAACGAAGATCATTTATCAAAAAGATGGCAAGTTACAGAAGGAGAAACTGTTTTTGCAGATTTTACAAAATATGAAGCAATTCGTCATGCTTTAAATCAAATTACACATCACCGCGCTCAATTGGGAGTTTTTTATCGCTTACTTGGAATAGATTTACCTTCGAGTTATGGACCAAGTGCTGATTCTCAAAAGTTTTAAAAAATAAAAAAGACCTCTAATAGAGGTCTTAAAATCATAATTAGTGTTAATTGTATTACTGATCAGTAATATTATTATCTCAAAAATATAACATATATCATATTTAAGCAAATCTAAGTTATGTTTTTTTTAAGAAATATTAACAATTTTATAATATTCGTAGTTAATAATCTATTTTATTAATTTTATCTAAAAAAGACATCAATAAATGTATCAATTAATATGAATTCATAAAAAAAGCTTTCGAAATCCTCGAAAGCTTTTTTGTATTTTGACTTTATATTGTTTTAAACAAAAGGAGTTTTTACAACTTCTGCTAATACATTTTTATCACGAATTTGAATTCTAATTGTTGTTCCAACTTTAGCAAAATCTGTATGAACATATGCTAAACCAATTCCTTGTTTCAACATTGGAGACTGCGTTCCTGAAGTCACAATACCGATTGTATTCTCGTTGTCATCTACAACTTTATAATCGTGGCGAGGAATTCCTCTTTCGATCATTTTGAAACCAACTAATTTCTTCTCAACTCCAGCTTCTTTTTGAGCTTTCAAAATATCAGAAGAAATAAAGTTTGTATCCAATTTCGTTACCCAAGCAAGACCAGCTTCTAATGGAGTTGTGTCATCGTTGATATCATTTCCGTATAAACAGTAACCTTTCTCTAAACGCAACGTATCACGAGAAGCTAAACCGCAAGGCTCAATATCGAAAGATTTTCCAGCTTCCATTACTTTGTCCCACATTTCGTTTGCTTGCTCATTCGCGAAATAAATCTCGAAACCTCCTGAACCAGTATAACCAGTTGCAGAAATAATCACATTTTCCATACCTGCAAACGTACCAATTGCGAAATGATAGAACGGAATTTCAGCTAAATTAACATCTGTCAATGCTTGCATCGCTTCAATTGCTTTTGGTCCTTGGATTGCTAACAAAGACATCTCATCAGATTTGTTTGTTAATTCTGCACCAAACGTATTGTGTTTGTTCATCCATTCCCAATCTTTATCGATGTTAGATGCATTTACAACTGCCATCCACTCATCATCAGAGATTTTATAAATGATTAAATCATCTACAATTCCTCCTTTTTCGTTTGGCATTGCATTATATTGAGCTTGACCAATAGTAACTTTCGTTACATCATTCGTCAATAAGTGTTGTAATAAGTCTGTTGCTTTTTCTCCTTTTACAAAAAATTGTCCCATGTGAGAAACATCAAAAACGCCAACTTTTTCTCGAACAGCAAAATGTTCTTGGTTAACACCTGCGTATTGCACTGGCATTTCATATCCAGCAAAAGGAACCATTTTCGCACCTAAATCTTTGTGCTTTTGGTTTAATGCAGTTACTTTCATTGTTTGTTTGCTTTGATAAGTTTATAATTCTCCCAAAAATAAGGAATTAATTGTTAGGAAAATTTCTTTAATAGAAGATTATCTAATTTTATGAATAATTTTTAAATTCCCTTCCGTCGCTTTATACGGCTCGAAACGCATAACCGATTTTCCTTTACCAAATTTGTTCATAAACTTTTCGTTTATTTTTCCTGATAATTTCAATGGTTGACAACCTTCGCAAGGAATAATCAAAATGGTATCGTTTGTTTTACCTTTTACTTTTACAATTTCGTACGAATAATCTGTATCCAAACGAGAATTAATAACATTTTCAATTGGTTTATTAAAGCTCTCAATAAAGAAAACGCGTCGATCTTTGTTGCTTCCAATAATAATTGCAGCACCAACTAAAATCAATAAAACGACAATTGATATGGTCAAAATTTTTTTAAAATCCATCTTTTTGGTTAATTCGTAGATTAAAAGTAATAATTCATTCCGAATGAAAAAAATATTCGTTTTATTTCCTATCTTTTTACTTCTATTTACATTGACAATGAATAGTTGTACAAAAGCAAAAATATTAAAAGAAAAACATTCAATTTCATTACAAAATATCCAAAATGGAGATTTGATTTTTGTTGGTGCGCAAACAGAAGAACTTTCGGGCGCGATAAATAGAGTGACAAAAATAAATGACGAAACCAATTTTGATCATGTTGGTTTAATCGAAAAAACTGATGATTCTATTTTTGTTCTACATGCTGCTCCAATGGGCGGATCGCAACGAGAGGAAATTCATCATTTTTACATTTCTCAAACCGAAAAGAATAATAAAATTGTCATTTATCGTCTCAAAAATGAATATCAATATACAATTCCTCATGCAATTGAAAAAGCTAAAACAATGCTCGGAAAACCTTATAATTGGTTATACATTTTGAATGATGACGAATTATATTGTTCAGATTTTGTGGAAAGAGCTTTTCGTGATGATACTATTTTTGAATTGATTCCCATGAATTTCAAAAACAAAGAAACTGGAATTATTGATGATTTTTGGATAGATTTCTATCGTAAAAAAGGAAAAAAAGTTCCGCAAGACGAACCAGGAACAAATCCAAATCAATTGGCAACTTCTAAGAAATTAATTAAGGTTGGTGAGGTGAAGTTTTAAAATGAAACTCTGAAACAAATTCAGAATGATTCATAGAATCTTTATAACAAATAAATTAATCCCTACTTTTACCACATGAAACAAAATATCATTTATAGTATCATTTTCTTTTTCGTGTTATTTGGACTAAAATATTTGTTCGATAAAAGCGATGTGCAAACAATGTTGGTTTATTCGGCAATTGGAACGGTTATCTTTTTTATTTATCGAGTTGTCATAAGAAAAATGTTATACAAACAAAAAGACCAAGAAAACTAATTTCCTTGGTCTTTTTTTATTGCTTGCATTGCTTCTTCAATGTGCGTTTCGGCTACATTTGAAACAATGTGTTTAATTAATTTTCCTTGTTTATTGAATACAAAAGTTTCTCGCGGTGTGATTAAGCCAAATTTCTTTTTGATTCCCAACAACTTCGACAACTTTGCTCCTTTATCAGAAAGCAACGGAAAGTTTAATTGATGTTTTGTATAAAACTTCTCGTGAGAAGAAGTTGATTGTCCATTTATTCCGACAATCACAGCGTCTAAAGCATTGAAATCTGCATTTACATCACGAAATTGACATACTTCTTTTGTACACATTGGCGTAAAATCCATCGGATAAAAGAATAAAACAAAATATTTTTTGTATAAAAATTCGTCCGAATTAAACCAATTTCCTTTGTTATCCTCCAACGAAAAAGTTGGAATGTGATCGCCTAATTTCATTCGCCTGCGTATTCTACAAAATTACGTGGAGTTTCGTATAAGGTTACTTTCAATTCTAAATCAGTCGCTAATTTTGCTCTAATTTTATTCCAAATCAAAATCACAATATTTTCGGCAGTTGGATTGATAGTTTTAAATTCTTCAATATCAACATTCAGATTTTTATGATCCAAATAATCTTCAACTTCAATCGCAATAATTTTTCGTAATTCGTCCAAATTCATCACAAAACCAGTTTCTGGATCAACTTCGCCTTTCACCGCCACAATAATTTCGTAATTATGCCCGTGATAGTTTGGATAAGAACATTTTCCGAAAACTTCAAAATTTTGTTCGTTGCTCCAATTCTTGTTAAACAATCGATGCGCAGCATTAAAATGTGCTTTTCTGTTGACAGTAACCTTCATCTGTATAAATTTTTATTCTTCGATATACGAAACGTAATGTTCAAAAATTATTTTGAACCAAGCTGTATAATTCTGAGGATTTTTTTTCATATCTTTTTTCAAATCATCCAATTCTACCCAACGATAGGCCATCACTTCGTCAGGATTTAGTTTTGGTTCATCATCAAATGTTCCGATAAAAACATGGTCTAATTCATGCTCGATCAAATCATTTTCTAATTGCGCTTTGTAAATGAAATTAAATTTATATTCTAATTCGCAATCAAATCCCATTTCCTCTTCCAAACGCCTGTGTGCCGCTTGTTCGTAGGTTTCGTTATCGCGCGGATGACTACAACATGTATTCGTCCACAACGTTGGCGAATGGTATTTGCTCGCAGCTCGTTGCTGAATCATTAATTCTCCTTTGGAATTGAATACAAAAACAGAAAATGCACGATGCAACAAACCAGCTACATGAGCCTGTTGCTTCTCCATCAATCCTAATTTTTGATCGTCCTGATCAACTAAAACTACAAATTCTTCCATTAAATAAACAAAAATAACCTTTTCTATAGGATTAAAAAAGAAGTTCGATTTCTTTGTGCTTAAATTCTCTCAATTCTTGATTGATTTCTATCAGTAAATTTCCCGCTTCATTTACATCTCTAATAATTCCGTCCACTTCTATCCCATCTAATCTAAAATGCGAAATTTCATCTTTTCTAAACAGATTATCTAAATAAGTTTGATGAATTTGTTCAAAATTTTTCTGTTCTAAAATTGAATATTCATTTTCGAAATAATGTATTAAATCTGCCAAAATTTCCTCGATGTCATATTCTTTGTCAGTTACTTTTCGAATAGATGTTGCTTTTGGTAAGTGATTAAAATCAGCTTGATTGACATTAATTCCTATTCCGATTACAGAATTCATAATTCCATTGGAACGATGATTTTCGATTAATATTCCACAAACCTTTTTATCATTTAAAATGATATCATTTGGCCATTTTACGTTAGATTTTGGATGAAATTGTTTTAAAAATAGACAAATAACATTCGAAATCCATTCGTTAAAATAAATTAATTCTTGAAAACTATAATCCGTTTTCAGCAAAAAACTAAAGGTTAAATTTTCTCCAGCGACAACTTTCCACTCATTTCCTGCGTAACCTTTTCCTTTTGTTTGATTTTTAGCATGTATGACAGTCCAACTATTGGCATCTTTTTTGGACAAATCCACCAAGAACTCATTCGTATTAGGCAAAGAATCAAAACTAATTAAATACATTTTTTTTACTATTTTTATAGAGTGGTTAAAGTTATTTTAAAAAGTTTAAACTTTAATAAGGATTCACTAAATTTGCGAATTACAAAATAAAAGATGATAGATACTCAATATACAAAAGACTTGCTAGATAGCATTGTTGACGGAATTACAAATGTTAAAGGAGAAGAAATTACAATTCTAGATTTACGCGAAATTGAAAATGCATTTTGTCAATACTTCGTTATTTGTACCGGAAACTCGAATACACAAGTTAGTGCTTTAGCAGGTTCGATTGAAAGAACTGTAAAAACAGAAATGTCAGAAAGACCTTTTCATGTAGAAGGAACACAAAACAATCAATGGGTTTTGTTGGACTACACAAATGTTATTGTCCATATTTTCCAAAAAGAATACAGAGAATATTACGATATCGAAAGTCTTTGGGGTGATGCTGTAGAGACGCGTATCGAAATGGAATATTAATCATAACTGAAACCAAAAAAAAATTGAAAAAAAATAATTTTAAACCTTCGGGGTTTAATCCTACATGGATATATGCCATTATTGGATTATTACTGATTGCATTTCTATTATTTTCTGATAACATTGGAGGTGCCGGCGGAACTACTAAAAATATAGACCGTACGACTTTCCTTTCTTATGTAGAAAAAGGTTACGTAAAAGAAGCGAATCTAGAAAAAGAATCAGGACGTGTAAGTGTATATTTAACGGACGCAGCTCTGAATACTGAAGAATTTAAAAAGTTTAAAAAATCAAACGAAACTTTAAATCCTTTTGCTACAGGCGCTCCAAACTTTATTTTCAATGTTGCTGATGCAGGAAATTTTGAAAAAGACTTTTATGCTAACGTAGAAAAGAGTCCGAATAAAACTGCCGTTCTTAACACACAAATTTCAAATGGTTTTGGAAGTTTGTTTATGAATCTTTTCATTTCATTAATTTTCTTCGGATTAATCTACTTCTTACTATTTAGACGAATGGGCGGAGGCGGATCTGCTGGAGGTGGCGGAGGAATTTTCTCTGTCGGAAAATCAAAAGCGAAATTATTTGAAGGTGATGATCATATCAAAACAACTTTCAAAGATGTTGCAGGTTTAGAAGGTGCAAAAGAAGAAATCGAAGAAATCGTTGAATTCTTGAAACATCCAGAAAAATTTACAAAATTAGGTGGACGTATCCCAAAAGGAGCCTTATTAGTAGGACCTCCAGGTACAGGTAAAACCTTATTAGCAAAAGCTGTTGCTGGAGAAGCAAAAGTTCCTTTCTTCTCGTTATCAGGATCAGATTTCGTAGAAATGTTTGTGGGGGTTGGTGCATCTCGTGTACGTGACTTATTCAAAAATGCAAAGGAAAAATCTCCTTCAATTATCTTTATTGATGAGATTGATGCCATTGGTCGCGCACGTGGAAAATCAAACTTTACAGGTTCTAATGATGAACGCGAAAATACATTAAACCAATTATTAACAGAAATGGATGGTTTCGGAACAGAATCTAACGTAATTGTGATTGCTGCAACGAACCGTGCTGATGTATTGGATAAAGCATTGATGCGTCCAGGTCGTTTTGACCGTATTATTCATGTTGATTTACCTGAATTAAACGAACGTAAAGAAATCTTCGCCGTTCACTTACGTCCATTAAAATTAGGTGAAGATGTTGAAATCGAATTTTTAGCAAAACAAACTCCAGGTTTCTCTGGTGCAGATATATTCAATGTTTGTAACGAAGCAGCTTTAGTTGCTGCTCGTAAAAACAAAGACGTCGTAGAAAAACAAGACTTTTTAGACGCTGTTGACCGTATTATTGGTGGATTAGAGAAGAAAAGTAAAGTGATTAAACCTTCTGAGAAAAAACGTATCGCTTATCACGAAGCTGGTCACGCTACAATTGGTTGGTTAACAGAACACGCTGCTCCATTGGTTAAAGTAACTATAGTTCCTCGTGGACGTTCGTTAGGTGCCGCTTGGTATTTGCCAGAAGAAAGACAAATTACAACGACAGAACAATTGTTAGACGAAATGTGTATGACAATGGGTGGTCGTGCTGCTGAGGAAGTTGTTTTCAATAATATTTCTACTGGTGCATTAAGTGATTTGGAAAAAGTTACAAAACAAGCTTCTGCAATGGTTAGTATTTACGGATTGAACAAAGAAGTTGGTAATGTTTCTTATTACGATTCATCTGGACAAAATGAGTATGGTTTCAGCAAGCCTTATTCAGAACAAACTGCTCAGGTAATTGATAAAGAGGTAAAAACAATGATCGAAGCTCAATATGATAGAGCAAAAGATATTTTACGTGAACATCGCGATCAATTAGATGTTTTAGCTCAAAAATTAATTGAGAAAGAGGTGATCTTTAGAGAAGATTTGGAAGAAATTTTCGGACCAAGAAAATTTGTAAACGAATTAGATCAAATCGAAGAAAAACAAGAAGAGGCTATAGAAGCTGATTCAGAACAAGTTGTTCAACCAGAATCTGGAAATGATATTTAATCAAATTCATTCAAAATAATAGAAAAAATCGTCCAAATAGGACGATTTTTTTTTTACTTCTTATTATATTGTTAAAATTTATTACCTTTAGGCTGTAATTGATTAATTTCATATAAAATCATGAGTTTTCATGTGGAAAGCAATTAAAAACCTACTTAAAAAAGCTACTGAAAAATCAGCAGAGAATTCAGATGATAATCAAATTGATTTATTTCATCCAAATTATGCTGACCAAAAAATTTCTATAGATGAAGTATTTGCTACAAATTTTAATGTAGGTGGTGGACATTTTTTATTTTGTGATAATATAGAGGAGGCTTCTAAAAACCTTAAAGAGATTGTCAATTACGAAAATGTAACCGAATTAATTTGTCCTGATCCAAATTTACAACAGGTTCTTAATTCAGTCAATATTCCTTTTGTCGAAAATCCATGCGACTCTCGTTATACGCTTAGTTTTCTTAGTTGCGAATTTCTGATTGCTTTTGATGGAAGTATTATGTTATCGGCGCATCAAACTTATGGTAGAAATATTGCTGATTTTCCGTCAAATTTTATTATCTATGCACGCCCGTCACAATTAGTGGAAAATGTGAGTGTGGCATTACAGAAATTACGAACATTAAAAAAAGATAACCTTCCATCTAAAATAACTTCGATTCGAGGAAAAAATATGCACAAATTTCCCAACGTAGACAACGCGAAGAATATTTATTTGTTATTGGTTGAAGATTAGCTATGAAAAATTTAGCAATTAGAGCTTTCTCTGGACTTATTTACGCACTTATTATATTTTTCGGGACAACGATAGATCCAAAAGGTTTGATTGTTTTGATGATGGTTTTTGGACTTTTTTGTTTGTACGAGTTTTTTAAAATCACTAATCTTACCAATAAACTTTATCAATTAGGAGCACTTTTAGCTGCCTTAGTTGTTTTTGGATATTATGGAAAAGAATTTTTAGAAGCTTTCGAAACTTCAAATCATTACTATTTTCATTTAAAAAGTTTGTACTTCATCATTCCAGTTTTATTTGTTTTTAGTATTTATATTATTTTCAAATCAACCAATGAATTATTGAACGATTTTGGAAAAGCTACTTTAGGTTTAACATACGTTATCGCACCATTTGTCTTAGCATTAACTTTACCTAGTTTTGATTATAATTTAGGTGAAAAAGTGATGCATTACGAAGTGTTTTTCGTTTTCTTATTACTTTGGAGCAGTGATACATTTGCATATTTAACAGGAAACTTAATTGGAAAACATAAATTAGCACCTAAAATTTCGGGAGCAAAAACGTGGGAAGGTTTTTTTGGAGGAATTATTTTCACCATTATCGCTGGATTCTTAATTCAGAAATATTTTGGAGAGAACTTGCACGGAAACTGGATGATTATTGGTTTGATCGTTGCAGCATTAGGTCCATTGGGAGATTTGACAGAATCTAAATTAAAACGATTTTTCAATGTAAAAGACAGCTCTAACCTTATTCCAGGACATGGCGGTTTTTTAGATCGATTAGATAGTTTTATATTTGTCGTACCATTTGTTTATTTATATTATTTATTAGTATATACTTTATGAAACTTCACAGAGAAGGAACAGCAATTTTGATAGGTTGCTTAATTTTATTTGCAATCGCTACAGGAGTATTACATTACTTTTTTCCTGTATATGGTTTTTACTTTGCCTTACCATTATGGATACTTTACGGATTTATCGTTTGGTTTTTCAGAAACCCAATTCGTGAATCAGATTCGTCAGAAAATTGCGTAATCGCACCAGTTGATGGAAAAGTTGTTGTATTAGAAGAAGTATTTGAAAGCGAATTTTTGAATCAAAAATGTATTCAATTATCAATTTTCATGACGCCTCTTAACGTACATGTAACGCGTTATCCTGTGAATGGAAAAGTGATTTATTCGAAATATCATCCAGGAAAGTTTTTGGTTGCATTTCATCCAAAATCATCAGAATTGAATGAAAGAACAACTGTTGTTGTAGAGAATGCAGATCATACAAAAGTTCTTTTCAGACAAATTGCAGGTGCAGTTGCACGAAGAATTGTTTGTTACAGTAAAGAGAATGACGATGCTGTTGCGGGTAAAGAATATGGCTTCATCAAGTTCGGATCGCGTGTTGATATCTTTTTACCACTTGATACTGAGATTAATGTAAAGGTTGGAGATAAAACAAAAGGTGGAATTCAGAAAATTGCACAATTGAAATAAATCAGTTAGTTGAACTCAATGTTTTTAACTAATTTTGTCAAAACAATTATAATAATATACCCATACAATAAATTTTGTAAGACATGAAAAAATTAATTCTTTTAGTAGCTGTTGCAGCATTCGCTACTTCTTGTAACTCTAAAGCAAGTGTAAATCACGGAGTTCTTCCAGTTGTTCACGAACCAGCTACTGCAGAAGAAATGCACCACAAATCTGAAGCTACTCACGAAGGTCACGGAAAACATGAGGAAGCTGTTGAAGAAAAACACGAAGAAGTGAAAGATTCTACAAAAACGGCAGAAACTCCGAAAGTTGAGAAAAAAGATACTGTAAAAGCTGGTCATTAAGATTCAGCTTTTTTTGTTTTTATAGATTTATAATCTGCTTATTATCACCTATTAAATAATTTTTATTTTTAGGACGAATATAAAATAAACGTGAAGAAGAGTTGTTTTCAGAAATGATTGATAATATCTCTTGATAAGTAAAAAAACTTGCATCAATTGCAATTTCATTATTTGATAAAGATTTGAAATCTGATTTCTTATCAATCCAAAATAAATTTTCTGCTTTTACTTCTATTTTAGAAGTATTATTAGGTGAATGTAAAGAAAATTTAAATAATTGAATTAAATATTTAATCAAAATTCCCGAACGTAAAAGTTGATAATGCAACCAATTTTTTTGATAATATTTTGCTAAGAAAATCATCATGGCTTCAAAAAAATGTTTATAATATTTTTTATCTTTTTTCGTACTTTCTCCCTTGTAATGTAAAACCGTTATATCTCCTTTATAATAATTTTTATAACCAGCCAATTCTGCACTAAAAGACAAATCTATATCTTCTCCATACATAAAATAACGTGGATCAAATCCTCCAATTTCCTGATAGATTTTCTTCGTGGTGAACATAAAAGCACCAACTAAAATTTCGCAAGGAGCAATTTCAAATTCATCAACTTCTAATTTGTAATAATTATTTTTTTTTGAATGATTAAATCGACTATACAACTTAGAAAATGAATTTTTAGCTGTCGGAATATTACGTTTTGATTCTGGATGAAAATTTCCGTTTGTATCTATCATTCGTACTCCCACAAAACCTATTTTTTCTTTTGACTGATGAAATTCAATCAAAGATTCGAATAAATTCTCTGGAATAATTGTATCTGGATTAAGAATCAGAATATATTCTCCCAAAGCATTCTCAACCCCAATATTATTCGCTTTTGCAAAACCAAGATTTTCATTCTGAAGTAAAAAATTTACAGTAGGAAAAGTTTTTTTTAGGAATATAAAATCAATTTCCGATGAATCATTATCAATTACAATTATTTCGCCATCTACATTTTTTAAAGCTTCCTGACACGAATCAAGACAAAGCTCTAAATGTTTTGGCGCATTATAACTAACAATAATTATCGATAATTTCATCTAAAATTTATTTTCTGAATATGGGATTCGATGTTGTATAGAACGAACTAGCGTTGCTTCGTCCGCATATTCTAACTCATCTCCTACACCAAGACCTCGCGCAATAGTAGAAAAAATAATTTCGGCATTCTTTAATTGTCGGTACAAATAGAAAACAGTTGTATCTCCTTCCATTGTCGAACTTAAAGCAAAAATTATTTCCTTCACATTTTCATTTTGAACACGATCAACCAACGTTTGGATATTCAATTGACCAGGTCCAATACCTTCCATTGGAGAAATCTTTCCTCCTAAAACGTGATATTGTCCTTTAAATTGTCCTGTATTTTCAATCGCCATCACATCACGCACATCTTCCACGACACAAATTATAGTTTCTTCTCTCAATGGGTTGTTGCAAATATCACAAACCTCATCATCAGAAATTGTATGACAATGTTGACAATATTTAACATCATCTACCAAATGAGAAAGCGCTTCGGACAAAGCCGTCGTTTGAGATTTGGGACGATTTAACATATGTAAAACAAGTCGCAAAGCTGTTCTCTTTCCTATTCCTGGCAAATTTGACATCTCTTCTACAGCTCGCTCTAAAACCTTGCTTGGGTAATTCATTCGTTCAAAAAATTATAGACAACAAATTTACAATTTTATCTTCGGAAAATTAATCTATCATCATTCACTCAAAAATATTAAATTTGGGCTTATTTACTAAATAAATTATGAACTCAACAATTTTACTACTTTGTGTTATCGTATACTTTGTAGGACTTTTAGTGATCTCTTACTTCACCAGTCGAAATTCTGACAATCAATCTTTTTTTAACGGAAACAAAAAAAGTAAATGGTGGTTGGTGGCTTTCGGAATGATTGGGACAAGCCTTAGTGGCGTTACTTTTATTTCGGTTCCGGGTACGGTCGGAAAATTAACTGGTTCCGAATATATTTACGGAGGATTCGAGTATTATATGATGGTTATCGGATTTTTTCTTGGTTATTTTATCGTCGCGGGGGTATTACTTCCACTCTATTACCGAATGAATCTAACCTCAATTTACACCTATTTAGGAAAACGTTTCAATGTTGAAGCACATAAAATGGGATCGGTTTTCTTTATTATTTCTCGTGGAATTGGCGCAACAGCACGTTTATATTTAGTTGTAAATGTGTTACAAATATTTTTATTAGACAATTTAGGCGTACCATTTTGGGCAACAACATTTGTCTTATTATTGATGATATTATTATACACGTTCGAAGGTGGAGTAAAAACAATTGTCGTAACCGACACCTTGCAAACATCATTTATGATCATTAGCTTGATTGCTTGTATTTGGTTTATCCTTTCGCATCTTAATTTATCTGTTGGTGAAGCTTACGATAGGATGCAAGCCAAAAACTATACCCATTTCATTAATCTTGATCCAAATTCGAAAACTTATTTCTTAAAAACAATTTTGGGCGGAATGTTTATCACAATTGCGATGACTGGTCTTGACCAAGAAATGATGCAAAAAAATATTTCTGTTGATAATCTTCAAAACTCAAAAAAGAATATGTTGACGTTTGCTGGAACATTATTGATTGTTAATTTAGCATTCCTATTTTTGGGTGGATTGCTTTATTTATACGCAATGAGTGAAGGTGGTTTTTATACTGCTGATGGTTTCTTTATGGAACAAGGCGGACAAAATATTATGGGTGATGATATGTTTCCTGCGCTTTCGCTTTTAGGACATCATTTCCCAATGATTATTTCTGTAATTTTTATTATCGGATTAATTTCTGCTTTATTTCCTTCTGCCGACGGAGCTTTAACGGCGGTTACAAGTTCATATTGTGTCGATTTATTAAACATCAACGAAGACAAAGAAAAATCAGAAAAAGAAAAGAAAAAGATTCGTATTCGTGTTCACTTAATTTTCACGGTAGTTTTCTTTATCTTGATTATGGTTTTTAAAACGATTAACAACAAATCAATTGTTTATCTTGTGATGGAAATTGCAGGTTATACATACGGACCGTTATTAGGATTGTTTGCTTTCGGTATTTTAACGAAACGTAACATTTACAAAAAATATTCAATTATTACAGTTGCGATTTTAGCGCCTATTTTCACCTATATCATCAACGAATTAGTGATTAATTTTACCGATTACAAAATTGGTGTTGAATTAATCATTTTAAATGGTTTATTAACCTTCATCGGTTTATGGTTGGTAAGCTCTAATCGTCAAAAAGAATTAAATTAAAAATGGAAAAGAAATTAAAATTAATCTGGGATTTTTATGGTCCCGATGCTATACCAACTGCAAAACATCATGCAATTCACTTGAAACAATATGCAGAAAAAGAAAAGTTACAAAGTACATTTTCTGAATTTGTAGAGGTTGAACCAGAATATGCAGTTGCTTATTTGGTGGTGGTAGAATCTGAAATGATACAAGTCCGTGACGCTTTGATACCTCATCGTGGCGAATGGCATGTGGAAGAAGAATAAATAAAAAAGACGAAGTTTTGCTTCGTCTTTTTTATTAAAAAACATCTCTCTGTACCCTTTACAATTAGAAGATTACAAAAAGATAAATAAACGTTGTAAAACTCTTGCCTTCTTATTAACTAACTTCAAGCTTCTTCTTTATAAACTTCAGCGCTGGTTTTTATAGTCTCATAAGTAGGTTAGCTATTATTACCGATTATTCTCCCCAATTGTAGTGATTTATGTTCTACGATTTTTTTGCCCTACAAAAAAGAATTATTTTTGTTCAAATTTTTATAAACAAACAATGACACTTCAAGAACTTCAAACACAAGTACAACAAACAAGGAGAGATATTTTGAGAATGGTACATGCCGTAAATAGTGGACACCCAGGTGGATCATTAGGTTGTGCAGAATATTTTGCTGCATTATACGGTAAAATCATGACTTACTCTACAGACTTCTCTATGGACGGAAAAGGAGAAGATTTATTCTTCTTATCAAACGGTCACATTTCACCAGTTTTCTACAGCACATTAGCTCGTTCAGGATTCTTCCCTGTTAGCGAATTAGCTACATTCAGAAAATTAGATTCTCGTTTACAAGGTCACCCAACAACACACGAAGGTTTACCTGGAATTCGTATCGCTTCTGGATCTTTAGGACAAGGTTTATCAGTTGCTTTAGGTGCTGCTCAAGCAAAAAAATTAAACAACGACGATAAATTAGTTTACACATTACATGGTGACGGTGAATTACAAGAAGGTCAAGTCTGGGAAGCTTTTATGTATGCTGCTGGTAAAAAAGTGGATAATGTAATTGCAACGATTGACTACAATGGTCGTCAAATTGATGGTGATACAGACCACGTTTTACCATTAGGAGATTTGAAAGCTAAATTAGAAGCTTTTGGATGGATTGTTTTAGAAGAAAAAGATGGAAATAACTTAGAAAAAGTAATTGCTATTTTAGAAGAAGCTAAAACATTAACAGGAAACGGAAAACCAGTTTCAATTTTATTACACACAGAAATGGGTAATGGAGTTGATTACATGATGGGAAGCCACTCTTGGCACGGAAAAGCGCCTAACGACGAGCAATTAGCTTCTGCATTAGAGCAAAATCCTGAAACTGAATTGACAGATTATTAATAATTTCAACACAATCAAAATACTATGAAAACGTTATTTTATTCTATACTTACGCTTTGTTCTTTAACAGCCTTTGGGCAGGAAAAAACATATTCTTTTGACAAAAAAGTATCGTATAAAATCAATTTACCAGAAGAATATCAGACTTATTTAGATGGTCAAAAAGATTTATTTTTTGTAACCTATATTTCTAAAGACGCTGTTTTAGGAACTTCGGAAGGAGGTCCTTATACTTCAGGAAGCTTTAATAAAGATGCTTTCTTTATCAACAACAGCAAGTTTTTCGAAGTATATGCCAATTCATTAGAAAATCAATTATCGATAAAAGCCCCTTATTATTACGAAGGTATATCGGATGATAGTTTAAAACCTTATTCAGATAACTTGTTCGAGAAATTTATTTCAGTTAAAAATCTAAATTCATCTACAACGATCAATGGATATAAGTGTAATGAATACGAATTAACATCTAAAACAGATTTCGAAACAAAATCTTCTACATTATGTGTTGATGAAAAAAATGCAATTAATAACGTTGCGATTATGTTTCCTCAAACAAAATTGAAAGGGCTTTTAATTAGATATGACGCAGGAGATTTTAATGGATTAACGATTCAAAATATTGCAAATTCTAACGTAAAAGTAACTTTTGATGAGAAAAAAGAAATCGAAAGTTTTACTAACGAATTGGCAAAAAAGAAACAAGAATACGATAACATGATGTCGTCTGTAGATACGGCTTATGCAGCCGAAGCAGTAGCTTATTCACCAGACAATCGTTACGAGGATCCTATTATTAATTATTACAATTATCAAACATCAGAAAGTGATAACGTAAATAGTCTTTTTGGAACTGTTGCTTCATTAAATTATAGCTTGATTTATAATGATAGTGATTATGATGGAAATCCTGATATAGAGCGTTCTAAAGCTTTGGCAACTGCGCAAGGTTCTACAAATCAATTGGTAAAACAATTCAAAAAGAATAAATTAGCAAACAAAAGCGAAGTAAAAGAATTAAATAACCTTTTCAAAACGTATTTCGATGATGCTAAAAAGTTTAAATTAACAGAAGTTTCAACAGATTATGATGAAGCGGCTGTAGCAGTAGATTCTGCTGTTGCTGCAACAGAAGTTAGTTTAGCCGAATATTATGATCCTTATACATCTGCTTACAAAACGACAGATATTAGCAAAATCGATTTGGCAATCGACAATCCAGACATTCAAGATTTCATGAAAGTTGCACCAGAACATTGCAAAAATTTGAAAGCTAAAATTCCGACTTTTACAGATAAAGATTTAGGAAATTTGGTTTACAATTACGCAGGACAAGTGTGCGATATGTACATTTATCAAAGCGGAAGTGTTGCTCTTTCGGGAACAATTGATGCAATAAGAAAAAGTGTTTTAGAAATCAATAACAAATATGATAAACTGAAAAAAGAAGACAAAGATAAGTTAACTACTTTCTTGAATTCTTTGGATTAATACTTATCAAATCAATTCGATAATGAAAAAATCAATCAGTTTTATATTAACGCTTTTTACATGTTTAACTTTCGCTCAAATGCAATCGTATAAATTCGAAAACGTTATTCAATATCGTATCAAAAGTGATTTCTATTCAGATTTTTTGGACATTTTATCAACCAAAGATTACAAAGCACATTTGATGATTACGCGAACACCGATGGGAAACTTCGCTTCATTAAAAGTAAACGACAATATGTATTCTGTTTACAGCGAAGAAGAAAATCCGAAGGTTTTTAAAATTGATTTCGAAGGCACAAAAGATTTATTAGGAAATTCTTTTTTAGCGACTAATAATCCAAGTTTAACAAATTCCGCAATCGGAAATAGTTATGTTGCGAATAGAACTGGTCAAAAAGAAACGATTCTAAATAAACAATGTGAAGTGTATAACATTTTCAGAAAAGATAATGACAACGACAATGGTACAGAAATTTGCATCGATACAAATTCTAACATCAACACCGTTCCGTTTATCAATTCTGAACTAAATTTGAAAGGCTTGATTTATCGAGTTGGACATAATATTGTGTTAGAAAATGTTGAAATCTTAGAAAATTGGATAAAAAAGAGCGCCGAAGAGGAAGAAGAAATTAATGTTTCGCCAAATGATTTTATTTATCAATTTGATGAAAAAACAGAAGTAGAAAAATACAAAAACGAATACAAAAAACAAAAACAATGATAGACTTAACATACACAGAAAAAAAAGATACACGTAGTGGATTCGGAGATGGATTGACAGAGTTAGGAAGAACAAATCCTAACGTTGTTGCATTGTGTGCTGACTTGATTGGTTCATTGAAAATGGATCAATTTATCAAAGAAAACCCAGAGCGTTTTTTCCAAATTGGTATTGCTGAAGCAAACATGATGGGAATTGCTGCAGGTTTGACAATTGGAGGTAAAATTCCTTTCACAGGAACTTTCGCTGAATTTTCTACAGCTCGTGTGTACGATCAAATTCGTCAATCTATCGCTTACTCTAACAAAAATGTAAAAATCGCTGCATCGCACGCTGGTTTAACGTTAGGAGAAGATGGTGCAACTCATCAAACATTAGAAGATATTGGTTTGATGAAAATGTTACCAGGAATGGTGGTTATCAATCCTTGTGATTACAATCAAACTAAAGCGGCTACAATTGCTGCAGCTGAATATGAAGGTCCTGTTTACTTACGTTTCGGTCGTCCTGCTGTTCCAGTTTTCACACCAGCTGACCAAAAATTTGAAATTGGTAAAGGTATCTTAATGAACGAAGGTTCTGATGTAACAATTGTTGCGACAGGTCACTTAGTTTGGGAATCTTTGGTTGCTGCTGCTGAGTTAGAAAAAGAAGGAATTTCTTGTGAGGTGATCAATATTCATACAATCAAACCATTGGATGAAGAAATTATCTTAAACTCTGTAAAGAAAACAGGAAAAATTGTAACAGCTGAAGAACATAATATTTTAGGTGGTTTAGGTGAATCTGTTGCAAGAGTTTTAGCTCAAAAATTACCAACAAAACAAGCTTTTGTTGCGGTTAATGATAAATTCGGTGAATCTGGAACACCTTCAGATTTAATGAAAAAATATGGAATCGATTCTACTGCTGTAATCGAGAAAGTAAAATCTTTACTTTAATTCCATCATAATATTAAAAAGGAGCTAAAAAATTTAGCTCCTTTTTTTATAGGTTAAATATAAAATAGGTTGGTTGAAAAAGCAAAACTGCTTTAATCCTATATATATTTTGCAAAATTAGTTTATATTACTAACTTAAAAAATACTCATTTAATGGTATTTTATTAACTTTTACTTGTAAGCATATGAAAAAAGCAAATCAAAAATCTATTACTGAATATGCAAGTATTGTAAAAAAACTATGGAGTGAAAATACAGATCGTAGAACCTTAAACGAAAAAAATGAGAGTTTTCAATCGATTAATGATTATTTACAAACTTTAAGAAGTCTTGCTCTTGGTGAATCTTTTATGTATTTCATCAATCCTAATTCTGCAACATTCGAATATGTTTCTCCTCAATGCGAAGATATTTTGGGTTATCTTCCTGACGAATATACAGCTGAATTATGTGTTCAAATGGTACATCCCGATGATTTGCAACATGTGATTGATATTCAGCAACGAATTGCAAATTTTAGTATGGAAATTGTTCCAGAAGAAAGAATCAATTATAAATTCACCTATGATTTTCGTGTGATAGATAAAAAAGGTGAAATTCATCAAATTCATTTGCAACATTTCTTTTACGAATTAAGTAAGAATTTTTTACCAAATCGAGTTTTTTGCTTAGCGACTGACATCACACAAATAAAGGTTGGAGGGAAACCGACCATGCATATTTACAACATCAAAGATGGATTGAATAATCTTCTTAATTCAAAAACAAATTCATCTTTACAACTTACAAAAAAAGAAACGGAGATTATAGAATTTCTGATCAAAGGTTACACAAGTCAGGATATTGCTGATGCAATTGGCTTAAGTAAACATACTATTGATACACATCGAAGAAATATTTTGAAGAAAAACGATTGTTCTAATACATCAGAATTATTTAGTCTTTACTTCAAAAAATAGAAAAAAGCAAGCCGATAAGCCGGGTTCTGTCACCTTAATAAATCAAGATGCTTTGTCATTTATCTAGTATTTTAGTTACCTAAAATATCAATCTGCCTACCCCCCAGCAACGAACGAGTAGCTCTTAACTGCTGGTATACATGGCATTGCTCCGCATAGAGTTTACCTGGTTTCACTACAGCCGAACTGTACATACTTTCTGTTGCACTTGTCCTCGCCTCTCGACGGACGGGCGTTACCCGCTATGCTTACTCTTTGGAGCCCGGACTTTCCTCTTCACATACATGAAGCGACAAAGTGGCTTGCTGAGCGCAAATGTACGGCAAAAGTTACCGAAATAAAAAAGGCTTGAACATTTTTGTTCAAGCCTTTCTATTATAGAAACTTAGAAATTATTCTGATTTTTCTTCTTTCGTTTTTCCTTTTACAGAAATTTTAACGCCATCTTTTGCTTCATTTAAGTCAAGGATTAATTCATCTCCTTCACTAATTACAGCGTTGATGATTTCTTCTGCCATTGGATCTTCGATGTATTTCTGAATAGCACGTTTCAACGGACGAGCTCCATAATCTTTATCAAATCCTTTGTCTGCGATAAAATTCTTCGCTTCCTCTGTTAATTCAATATGATAATTTAAAGCTGTTAAACGCTCTATTAAACTTGCCAATTCAATATCGATAATTTTCATGATATCTTCTTTTGTTAATGAATTAAAGAAGATAATATCATCAATACGATTCAAAAATTCTGGCGCGAAAGCACGTTTTAAAGCTGTTTCAATTGTTGATTTTGCGCGTTCATCGGCAGAATCTTTCTTAGATGAAGTTCCAAATCCGACACCATCTCCAAACTCTTTCAATTGTCTTGTACCAATGTTAGACGTTAAAATGATAATCGTATTACGGAAATCAACTTTACGACCTAAACTATCAGTTACATGACCATCATCCAAAATTTGTAATAAAATATTGAATACATCTGGATGCGCTTTCTCAATCTCATCTAACAAAATTACCGCATATGGTTTACGACGAACTGCTTCAGTCAATTGTCCACCTTCTTCGTAACCAACGTAGCCCGGAGGTGCTCCAACTAAGCGAGAAACGGCAAATTTCTCCATGTATTCTGACATATCGATACGAATTAATGCATCGTTAGAATCAAAGATTTCTTTCGCCAAAACTTTCGCTAATTGTGTTTTACCAACACCCGTAGTTCCTAAGAAAATGAATGAACCAATTGGTTTATTTGGATCTTTCAAACCTGCACGATTACGTTGAATTGCTTTCACAACTTTCGTTACCGCTTCATCTTGACCAATTACTTTTCCTTTCATTAACTCATTCATCTGAGCCAATTTTTTCAATTCTTTTTCAGCTACACGATGTACAGGAACGCCAGACATCAACGAAACAACTTCCGCTACATTTTCTTCTGTAACTGTTTCACGATTCTCTTTCGATTCTTGTACCCATTTTGCTTGCTCACGTTTCAAATCACTTTCTATTTGTTTCTCTGAATCACGTAAACGAGCAGCTTCTTCGTATTTTTGAGATTTTACAACTTTCGTTTTCTCTTCGCGAACTTCTTCTAATTTTGCTTCAAGATCTAAAATTTCTTGAGGAACTTTTATATTCTTGATATGCACGCGAGAACCCGCTTCATCTAAAGCATCAATCGCTTTATCTGGCAAGAAACGATCTGTAATATAACGTGTTGTCAAATTTACACAAGCTTGCAACGCTTCATCTGTATAATTTACATTATGATGCGCTTCATACTTATCTTTGATATTATGTAAAATCTGTAATGTTTCTTCTGGAGTTGTTGGTTCAACCATCACATTTTGAAAACGACGAACTAATGCACCATCTTTTTCAATATATTGACGATATTCGTCCAACGTTGTTGCTCCAATACATTGTAATTCACCACGCGCCAAAGCAGGTTTGAACATGTTAGAAGCGTCTAAAGAACCCGTAGCTCCTCCTGCTCCAACAATTGTATGTAACTCATCAATGAAAAGAATAATATCATCATTTTTCTCTAATTCATTCATGATTGCTTTCATACGCTCTTCAAATTGTCCACGATATTTAGTTCCAGCAACTAATGATGCTAAATCTAATGTTACCACACGTTTGTTGAACAATACGCGCGAAACTTTACGTTGTACAATTCTTAACGCTAAACCTTCTGCAATTGCAGATTTACCAACACCTGGCTCTCCAATTAACAATGGATTGTTCTTTTTACGACGAGAAAGAATTTGCGAAACACGTTCTATTTCTTTTTCGCGTCCAACTACAGGATCTAATTTTCCTTCTTGCGCAATCGCTGTCAAATCTCGTCCGAAATTATCTAAAACTGGTGTTTTACTTTTCGAAGTAGGTTTACTTGTAGATGCACGCTCAAAATCGTTATCAGAATCACCTCCATCAAAAGATGGATTTTCTGCACGAGGAGATTGAATTTCCTCATCTTGAAATTGAAATTTGAATTCCTCCTTTACTGTATTGTAATCAATATCCAACTTATTCATCAATTTTGTAATCGGATCGTTTTCATTACGAAGAATACACAATAATAAGTGAATTGTATTTACAGTCGGACTTTTAAACAATTTTGCTTCTAAGAATGTTGTTTTCAACGCTCTTTCAGCTTGTTTTGTCAAACTCAAATTTTTTATATTATTACCTGGAGTTTCTTTTGCTGGGTTTAGGTTTTCTATTTTTTGACGCATTTCGTCTAAATCGACATTCAATGCTTCTAAGACAGAAATGGCTTTCCCTTCACCGTCGCGAATAATCCCCAACAGAAGGTGTTCCGTTCCTATTTGGTCGTGGCCTAATCTCAACGCTTCTTCCTTACTATAAGAAATAACGTCTTTTACTTGTTGTGAGAAATTATCGTTCATTTTATTATTTAAGCTGTCTTTAACAAATATAATTATTCTGATAGACTATAGCATAAATTATGCCTATGTCCGAAATGATTTGATGATTCCTTAAAATAACGAATTATTGTCTATTAATTTCAAAATAGCTGACAATATTTCATATCAATTCTTAAAGAATTCATAATAATTTGAGAGATAGATGTCGTTGCTAAAAAATCGTACAAATCACCTTTTTTCATTTTCAAATCATCGTGAAGTTCTAAAATTTCTTCGGATTTTAAATCATTATTTTGATTAAAAATTTCATCAATTTCATTTCTTCTTTCAGGACTGTACAATGTCGACGAACACCATGTCACAATTTTTTCTTGCGAAATATCTTTTACGCTCAGTTTATTTTCATTCCAAAACAAAAGGTAAGCATTTTTAGTTAGTCTTTCAAAAACAAAAATTGTAAAAGGTGCGATTCCTGACAAATTTTCCGAATTAATAAACTCATTTACAGAATTATATTTCAATAAATCTAATAAAATAATTCCTCTACTTTCTCTGTATTTTTCTTTGAAATGCATTGGTTTTTCGATTCCTCCATTCAAAATACACGCAACATATTGTTCCGAATAAAAAATCCAAGTTCCATTTGCGCGCTCATCTACAGGCGAAAAATAAGTTTTATCAAAACGCTTTTGCTCCACAATCTCTTTAGAAGAAGAACGATTTATTTCCTCATCTCGGTTGTGCGTCAACACAAATTCATCCTCATTTCTGTAAAAACTGATTATACACATCTCATTTTTCAATTTAGTTCAAATGTAAAAATTTATCTTTGCAAAGAATTATGAGTATTCAGAAAACTATAGCGCATTCCTTTGATGAAATGAAATCGATTCTTTTGCAATTTGACGATCTGTCTTTTCAAAAGGAATTAGAAATCATTTCTGGTGCTTCTGTTGGTCAACATTTTCGTCATATTATCGAGTTTTATTCGTGCTTTTTACAAGCGCAAAAAAACAATTGTATTTGTTATGATGATAGAGAGCGAAATCGTGCTTTAGAAAATTCGGTTGTTGAAAGTTTGAATACGCTGAATCATCTAAAATCACAAATAGAACGTTTAGATTTAGAAAAAACAATTCAGCTAAAACAGAATTATTACGGAGAGAATTTCACAATTAATACCACAAATTATCGCGAATTAATGTATTGTTTTGATCATAGCATTCATCATTTTGCGTTGATTAAAATTGCGATCGAAACTCATTTTTCAACGATTAAAATTCCACAAAATTTTGGAATTGCATCTTCTACAATTGCTTTTCAAAATCAAGAAAAATGAATCCGAAAATAACAAAATGGACACGATACGAATTTTGGCCATTCTGGTTATTTTATGCGCCATTGACACCTTGGTACATTTATAAAATCTTTCAAACAGGCGCTCCAGCTTACTTTTGCTCGGCAAATCCTACAATGAAATGGGGCGGATTTATTGATTATTCTAAAATTGATTTACTCAATCAAATTGATAAAAATTATAAGCCAAAAACCATTTTTTTTGAAGAATTTACAACGCAAGAAATTCCGTTTGATTTTCCTTTTATTGCGAAACCAAATCTTGGTGAACGTGGAATTGGTGTTGAATTAATCAGAAATAAAATTGATTGGAAAAATTATTTAGAACAAAATAATCGCGATTTAATTTTACAAGAATATATTCAATCAAACTTTGAATTTGGTGTTTTCTATGTTCGATTACCAAAAGAAAAAAATGGTAAAATACTTTCTATAACAGCTAAAGATTTTTTGACGTTTACAGGTGATGGAAAATCAACATTGAAAGAATTAATCGAACAAAATTTAAGAGCTTTTTATCGAAAAGAGTATTTGTTTAAACGTTTTCAAAACGAACTAAATTCAGTTCTGCAAAAAGATGAAAAATTATTGGTTGAACCAATTGGAAATCATAGTCGAGGTACAACTTTTTTAGACGGATCCTCTCTAAAGACATCTAAATTAGAAGAAACTATAGATCAAATTGCAAAAAAAATTGATGGTTTTTATTATGGACGAATCGATTTGAAAGCAAAAAGCTTAGAGGATTTTCAGAACGGAAATTTTGTCATACTCGAAATTAATGGTGCAAATTCTGAAGCGACTCATATTTACGATCCGAATTTTAATTTGATAAAAGCTTATAAAGAAGTGATTAAGCATTTGAATTATCAACATAAAATTGCTATCCAAAATCATCAACTTGGTGTAAAATGGACCGATTGGAAATTGCTCGCAAAAGAATTATTGAAGCGTAGAAAAGCTTAATTTGACCAAAATTGGCAGAATTTCTGGAAAGGAATAAAGATTGAAAGATGTTTTCGAAACCAATTTTATGAGTTATCCTTTTCCAAAGAAAACTATTATAATTCCTTTGCTACTACTTATCCCAATGTGGATTATCTTTTTGTTTCAACAAAACGGATACAATTTAGATAGTTGTTACGGCGTTATTCCGAGAACTTTCGTTGGATTGAAAGGAATTCTGTTCTCGCCTTTATTTCACTCAGGTTGGAAACACATCATCAGCAATACTTTTCCGTTAGCTTTTCTTAGCTTTATCGCACTTTTGATGTACGATAGATTGGCTTATTACGTGATATTCTTTGGTTGGATTTTATCAGGAATTATTCTTTGGATCATTGGAAATCCACCTTTTTTAGATGATAATGTAAGTTGTCATATTGGAGCAAGTTCTATCGTTTACTTACTGGCTTCATTCATATTTTTTAGTGGTATCATTAGAAAAGAACGTGGTTTGATGGCGATTTCACTAATCATTATTTTATTATACGGCGGAATGATTTGGGGAATGGTTCCTCAAGAAATTTTACCGCAGTTAAAAACAGATACAAGTAGCAATTCTATTTCTTGGGAAGGACATTTGAGTGGATTTATCTCGGGTGCATTTTTCGCTTATCTGTTCAGAAATATTGGTCCGCAAAAAGAAATTCCGAAATGGGATCAAGAAAATTATTATGACCCGAAAGCTGAGCGTTTATGGGATATTTACCAAGAACAAGAACGTTTGAAAGCTGAATATCTTGAATCTTTGGATGAGAAAGATGATAAAAATATTGAACCAAATTATCAAACAAAAACCCCTGAAAATTAATTTTCAGGGGGTTTTATTTTTTCAAATTCTTCTTAGAAAGGCATTCCAGGAATGTTTGGTAAATTTTCTTGAGCTGTTTTTTTCGCTCTGTCAATTGCTTCTGTTTTTACTTGTTCCAACGCTTTGTTTAACGTCATCACTAACAAATCTTCAATTTCTTCTTTTTCCATTCCTTCAGCAAGTTCAATATCTTTTATTGTTGCTAATTTAGACATTGTAATTTTTACTTTTCCATCGTTAGAAGTCGTTGTAAAAATTTCTCCATCTAATTCATTTTTCAAATCAGAAAATTTATCTTTAAATGAATTGATTTTTCCCATCATTCCCATGATGTCTCCAAAATTTCTAAACATTTGTCTTTATCTTTAATAATTAGTTATTCGTGTAGTTTTTTCCACAATAAATCTTTCAATTCTGTGATTCCTTTTCCAGAAACAGACGAAATAAATATCGTATCAATATCAGTTGGTAATTGTGCTTTAATCTCAGCTTCCAATTCATCATCTAACATATCTGACTTAGAAATAGCTAAAATTCGTTCTTTATCTAACAATTCAGGATTGAATTTTTTCAATTCATTCAACAGAATTTCATATTCTTTTTTATAATCTTCTGTATCGGCAGGAATTAAAAATAATAAGTTAGAATTACGCTCAATATGACGCAAGAAACGATGTCCAAGACCTTTTCCTTCTGCCGCACCTTCGATAATTCCAGGAATATCTGCCATAATAAATGACTGATGATTACGGTATTCTACAATTCCCAAGTTAGGTGTTAACGTTGTAAATGCGTAATCTGCAATTTTTGGTTTAGCAGCCGAAACAGCTGATAATAAAGTAGATTTTCCTGCATTTGGAAAACCAACTAAACCAACATCTGCCAAAATTTTCAACTCCAATGTAACTTGACGCTCGTCACCATCCAAACCTGGCTGTGCATAACGAGGCGTTTGACGCGTTGCAGAACGGAAATGCCAGTTTCCTAGCCCCCCTTTTCCTCCTTGCGCAATAATTAATTCTTGCCCATTTTCTGTTACTTCGCCAATAATATTTCCTTCGTCATCTTTGGCAATTGTTCCGATCGGAACTTCCAAAATAATATCTTCACCGTCAGCACCAGTAGAACGAGATTTACCTCCACGTCCACCGTTTTGCGCACGGAAATGTCTTTTGAATCGAAATTCTAACAAGGTCCAAAGATTTGAGTTTCCAAGAAGCGTGATATTTCCTCCACGTCCACCATCTCCACCATCTGGTCCACCTTTGTCAATATATTTTTCGCGATGCAAACTTGCTGAACCCGCACCTCCATGTCCGGCTCTACAATTTATTTTTACGTAGTCAACAAAATTTGATTGCATAATTTTTCTCTTTTAATTAGTCTGCAAAAGTACAATTTCTAATTTGTTTATTAAAATCTTGTATTATCTATTTTGAATGAATAATTTATAATGACTCAGATTTTTATTTATATTTATTCAATTAATTAACACACTATCATGAATACTAAAAAAATTTGTCCGAATATACTGATGACTAACTTCTGAAAAAGCAAAAACAAACCAAAACAATGGTAATTACTTTTGGATGTTTGATGTTTTTGATTTCTATCTTCTTGGTATATTCAGCAATAAAATCAAAAAATTATGCATTAATTGCCGTTGCTTGCAGAACTTCAACTACTTTGATGCCTTTGGTCATAAGGCTTTCTATGATTAACAAAGAAATAAAATCGCGCCAAAAATAGATTCAATAGTATGAATAACGAACATTTACAACGATTACTTCCTTTTGGTTATATTTATTTAGTCATCATGGGAATTATTAAAGAATCTATTTTTTACTATCAATTGGATATTAATATTCTGAAATTTTCGAGCATTATGGATATCTTAATAAGTCCAATTTCTGAAATTACCGCACATCCTTTCCTACTAATCTTTTTTATTCTTCTTATTTTTCTACTTTATAGTTTTAAACAGTATTCATTGAAACATCCAGAGAAAAAATTCATTAAGAAATATTATAAGATTAAAGAAACTGATAACCTCACGAATGAAGAATTCACTAAGAAAATTAATCAAAATTCAATTGAATTCTTTTTTGTTATGCTGATTTGTTTCTTTTTAGGTTTTGGAATTGGTGGTGGTAATTTTTTATCAAAACGAATAAAAAATGGAGATTTAAAATTCGAAAAATATGGACAAACCTTAACTTTCAATTCTGGTGAGAAAAAAGAAATCTACCTTATCAATACCAATAGTCTCTACTATTTTTAAGTTGGAAAAGGTCAAAAAACTGTTGAAATTTCTCCAATTAGCACAATACAATCAATCACAAAAAATAAGTAATCAAAACATATTTTTATAATGAATAGGATTGATTAATTTTGTAGCATGTACAAACAATTCAAAAACATTTTATTTCAATTACAACCCGAAGATGCGCATCATTTCGTTACGCGAAATCTAAAAAATTATGCTGCATTTCCTGGAGTTGGAAAATTATTAGATAAATTTTATCAATACAATCATCCAAGTTTAGAACGAGAAGTTTTTGGAATTAAATTCAAAAATCCAATTGGTTTAGCTGCTGGTTTTGATAAAAATGCTGAATATATTGAAGAATTGAACCACTTCGGATTTGGCTTTATCGAAATTGGAACCGTTACACCAAAACCTCAACCAGGGAATGATGCGCCGCGTATGTTTCGTTTGGTAGAAGATGAAGCGATTATCAACCGAATGGGATTTAATAACAAAGGTGTTGATTTTGCTGTTTCGAAAATTAGAGAATTAAAAAATCGTGAAAACTATATTATTGGCGGAAATATTGGTAAAAACAAATTGACACCAAATGAAGATGCTGTTGACGATTACATCAAATGTTTCAATGCATTGTTTGATTATGTTGATTATTTTGTAGTCAATGTAAGTTCTCCAAACACACCTGGATTACGCGATTTACAAGAAAAAGAACCTTTATTGTACATTCTTAATTATTTGCAACAATACAATAATCAAAACGAAAAACCGAAACCAATTTTACTTAAAATCGCACCAGATTTAACAGATTCTCAATTGGACGATATTATAGATATTGTATTAGAATCTAAAATTGCTGGAGTGATTGCTACAAATACAACCATTTCAAGAGAAGGATTAAAATCTGATCCAGAAATTGTAAAAGAAACTGGTGGAGTTTCGGGAAAACCACTTAAAAATCGTTCAACAGAAGTGATTCGTTATCTTTCTGAAAAATCGAACAAAGCATTTCCTATCATTGGAGTTGGCGGAATTCATACAGCCGAAGATGCTAAAGAAAAACTGGAAGCTGGTGCAAGTTTGTTACAAGTTTATACAGGTTTTATTTATGAAGGTCCTGCTGTTGTAAAAAACATTTGTAAAGGCTTGGTTGAAGGAAAATAGAAAAGTCATTCTGATGTCGGTTCTTCATTTCACAAAAAGCTACATTCAGAAATGATAATAATAAAAAAATGCTCCTTTAATTAAAAGGAGCATTTTTAGTATTATGTAAAAGTTGTTCTTATAAAACTTCTTTAATTGCTGCGTTCAATTTTTCGGTAATATCTTCAATAGAACCTACTCCATCAATCTCAACCCATTTTCCTTGCGCTTTGTAGTGTTCTGCTACAATTGCAGTTTTCTCGTAATATTCTGTAATACGATCACGGATAATTTTTTCGTCCACATCATCAGCACGACCAGAAGTTTTTCCGCGTTCTAATAAACGTTGAACCAAAATTTCGTCATCCACAACTAATGCTAATGTAATCGAAACTTCGCTTTCGTATTTATCTGCTAAGATTTTATCTAAAGCTTCTGCTTGAGATGTTGTACGTGGATATCCATCAAAAATGTATCCTTGCGCATTTGGATTGTTATCTAAATGATCAACCAACATATTTGTTGTTACCTCATCTGGAACTAATTGTCCCTTGTCCATGTAAGATTTCACAAGAGCGCCTAATTCTGTTTCATTTTTAAGGTTGAAACGAAATAAGTCTCCAGTAGAAATTTGAGGAGTTTGGTACTTTTCTTCTAAAAATTTAGCTTGTGTTCCTTTACCACTGCCAGGAGGTCCGAACAATACAATGTTTAGCATTTTGTTTTAATGTTTTATTTGATAAATATCTGGTAAATTTCTTCCTAATCCGTCAAAATCTAATCCATAACCTACTACAAATTTATCAGGAATAGAAATTCCTACTAAATCTACTTTTAAATCTTTTTTGTAAGCATCTGGCTTAAATAATAAAGTTGCTACTTTTAATGATTTTACCTTTTTCTCTTTCAAGATTCGGTGCAACTCTACTAACGTATTACCTGTATCTACAATATCTTCTAAAATAATTACGTGACGTCCTTCAACATTCATCGGAATATCCATCTCAATAGTAATTTTCCCTGTTGATTCTGTTCCTTCGTAAGATTTTAATTTCAAGAACGAAATCTCACATTCTCCTTGATATTGTTTTAAGAAATCGCTGAAGAACATTACAACTCCGTTTAATACACCAACAAAAATCGGTCTTTCGTCTTTGTATTCTTCGTAAACTTCGTTTGCCATATTTTTGATGGCGTGTTCTATTTCTTCAAAAGCGATGTACGGAATAAATTTTTTACCGTGAATTTCTATTTCTTTCATTGTTTGAGATATTCAAATATATACTTTTTTTGATAAAGTTTAAAACATTTATCTATTTTATTAGATTGTCATTGAGAAAATGCGTGTTTCTGGCTCGTTATCTATCATTCTCTTATCGAATGTCATACACACATTTCGAACGTATGGACGTCCTTCTTCTTTTACGATCAAACCATTTTCTACAAATTCAATCAAATTATCGTCAACCATATCTTGTAACATAGTTTTGATACGATCTACATCATCAAATTTCATGTTATCATCAGCCCAAGAAGTTTCTAAATTACACATTAAATTTAGAATATGACGACGCATAATCAAATCTTCTTCTGATAATATATGTCCTTTGAAAACGGATAATTCTCCGTTATTGATTGATTTTTCGTACTCTTCTACTGTCTTCTCGTTTTGTGCAAAACTATACCAAGAATCACTGATAGAAGAAACTCCTAAACCAACCATTAATTGTGTTTTCGAAGAAGAATATCCCATAAAATTACGATGTAATGTATGGTTTTTCATCGATTGATACATCGAGTCTTGTTCTAAGGCAAAATGATCCATTCCAACTTCGAAATAGTTCATTTCCTCGAACATTTTCTTTCCTTCTTCATATAATGCACGTTTCAATTCTGGTGAAGGCAAATCATCGTCCTGAAAACCACGTTGTCCAACACCTTTTATCCACGGCACATGCGCATAACTGTAAAACGAAATACGATCTGGATTTAATTCTTTTGTCAAATTAATAGTTTCCATCATTCCTTCCATTGTTTGATGTGGAAGACCAAAAATCAAATCGTGAGAAATCGATGTAAAACCAATTTCGCGCGCTTCTTCGGTTGCTCTTTTCACATTCTCGAAAGGTTGAACACGATTGATCGCTTCCTGAACTTTCAGATCATAATCTTGTACACCATACGAAATACGTCTAAAACCTAAATCGTATAAAGCCTGTAAATGTTCTCTTGTTGTGTTATTTGGATGACCTTCTAAACTAAATTCGTGTCCTTCAGCTACATCCGCATATTCAAAAATACCATCAATTAATTTCTTCAAATTTTCTGGAGAAAAAAACGTTGGTGTTCCTCCTCCTAAATGAATTTCTTTAATTTTTGGTCGAGATGAAAATAAATCCACATATAATCTCCATTCTTTCAAAACTGTATCAATATACGGAACTTCTACCGAATGTTGTTTCGTAATACGTTTGTTACATGCACAAAACGTACACAACGACTCGCAATAAGGTAAATGAATATAAATTGATATTCCTTCTTCTACATTACTTTCATCGAAAGATCGTTGAAAAGTTTCAATCCAACCTTGTTTAGTAAAATCATCATTGTCCCAAAACGGAACAGTTGGATAACTTGTGTAACGAGGTCCTGGAATATTATATTTCTGAATTAAATTATCCATTATCTAAAAAAATTAAAAATACTTAATCAACTTGACTAAGTATTATTTAATAAATTTTCTTTAAAAATTATTTTTATAGAATTGCCTGACGAACTCTAACTAATTTAGTTAATAAGTCTTCTAACAAATCTAATTGTAACATGTTTGCACCGTCACTTTTTGCATTTTTAGGATCTGGATGCGTTTCGATAAAAATACCATCAGCACCAACAGCAATTCCAGCTTTAGCAATCGTTTCGATTAATTCTGGCTTTCCTCCTGTTACACCTGAAGCCTGATTTGGTTGTTGTAAAGAATGTGTGATATCTAAAATAACTGGTGCATAATTTTGCATCACAGGAATTCCACGATAATCTACCACTAAATCTCCGTAACCTAACATTGTTCCACGCTCGATAATTGCAACATTACTATTACCAGAATCTGTTACTTTTTCTACAGGAAATTTCATTGCTTCTGGCGAAAGAAATTGACCTTTCTTCAATGTAACATGTTTCCCTGTTTGTGCAGCTGCAACCACTAAATCGGTTTGACGAACCAAGAAAGCAGGAATTTGTAACACATCTACATAAGCCGCCGCCATTTCTGCATGAAAAGGTTCATGGATATCTGTAGTTGTTGGAACATCAAAAGTTTCTCCAACTTTTTGAATAATTTTCAATGCTTTTTCATCTCCAATTCCTGTAAAACTATCAATACGAGAACGATTTGCTTTTTTGAAAGATCCTTTAAAAACATAAGGAATCTCTAATTTATCAGTAATTGTTACTACTTTTTCAGCAATTCTCAAAGCCATATCTTCACTTTCGATGGCACATGGACCAGCAAGTAAAAAGAAGTTTGGCGAATCTTTGTGTTTTATCTTTGATAAAGTTTCTATCATTGTGCAAATTTACACAAAGTTATCGACTTATTTTTCATAATTTTGCCTATACTTTATCATTCTTATTTATCGTTTTATGGATTTTTTATCTAACATTGGTATAGCTGATATTTTTGGCTATCTTGCTTCAGTCTTTATTGTACTAGCATTCTTTTTTTCGAAGATTACAATTATTCGCATTATCAATGCAATTGGTTGTGTATGTTTTGTAATTTATGCTGCTATGATCGAGGCTTGGCCAGTCCTTATTCCAAATGCGATTTTATTTTTAGTTCAGGCGTATTATATCGTCTTCAAACCTGGAAAATAATCTTAAAAACCATAAAATTGAAAATCCTATCTGCTGTACTAAATAATATTGAAACGGATCAAAGATTAGATAAAGTTTGCCATTCTTTGTTAAAATTTGGGTACGATGTAGAATTGATTGGCGCGACTATAAACGGGAAACCAGAATTGAATAAACCGTACAAGACATTTTTGATGGAACAAAAAAATCAATCAACAATGAAAAAGTATGCAGAATTCAATTACAAATTGTTTTTCACTTTGCTTAAAAAAGCGGATAAACAAACTATTTTATTAGCGAATGATTTGGATAGTTTACTTCCTTTTTATTTGGTTAGTAAAATAAAGAACCTTCCTTTAGTTTTTGATAGTCACGAAATTTATTCAGAATTACCATCATTACACAATCGTCCTAAAACAAAAAAAGTTTGGAAAACTTTAGAACGTTCTCTTGTTCCAAAAATCAAGTATTTTTATACAGTAAGTGATGGATATGCCAATTGGTTTCGCAAGGAATATGGTGCTAATCCGGCTGTGATTAGAAATGTTCCCAACCGAACAAAACTTAACGATAAACAAGATTTAATTTTCTTTCGCTTACCCGAAAATCCAACAAACGATAAAATATTATTGTATCAAGGCGCAATTAACATGAGTCGAGGAATTGACAGAATGATTGAAGCGTTTAAACACATCGATAATTGTCAATTTTGGATTGCTGGCGAAGGACCTAAAAAAACTGAATACGAACAATTGGTAAAAGATTTGAACTTGACTAATCGCATTCATTTTTTAGGAAATATTCCCCCAAAAACTTTAAAAACTATAACACCTTTAGCTGATGTAGGAATGAGTATGGAAGAAGATTTAGGATTAAGCTATCGCTACGCTCTACCGAATAAATTATTTGACTTTATTCAAGCTAGAGTACCAATTTTAGCAACAAATTTACCTGAAATCAAAAAAATGGTTGAAGAATATAAAGTTGGAAAAGTGATTGACAACCACGATCCAAAACATTTGGCTGAAAAACTACAAGAAATCTTAAACGAAGGAAAAAGAAGTTACCAAGAAAACCTTGCAAATGCTGCACACGAACTTTGTTGGGAAAATGAAGAATTAAAATTGAAGGAGATTTTTGAAAAAATAAAAAAGTAGATTAAATTTTAATCTACTTTTCTTCTTTTTTATAAATATGTGGATTTTCCACTACTCCTTTTTTAAATACTTTTCTAACACCCATTCTTAAAGCATTATCAACTTGTAAAACTTGATCCAAAACCTTTTGCTCTGGACGACCTCTAAATGAAGTTACATGAAAAGAATCTGTTTCTCTTAAAGGTTCTTTAGAAAAATAATAATTTGAAACACATTTTCTAAAATCTTCAAACTTTATAGGCGAAACCGAATGCAAAGAATCATTATGCGTTGCCATAACTGCTAATCGATTGAATTTACTAAAAATTGTAATTTGATCTTTTTTTAATCCATTTGGCCAAATTTCCAAGTTTCCTCCGTATTCTTCTTTCCAATCTGGCGTTACATAATACAACAGATTCAACACACGCCACAATTCCCTTTTCGCATCATGAGAATTATCCAAATGAGGCTGCAAAAATTGACGATTTCCCATCATAGACAAACCTCCAGCATACAAAGAAGAATCTGGAATAGGTTGCTTTATTTCACAAATTTCAGCAATCAAATTTACGATTCTCTCATCTTGAAAAGCATAAATAATTTCCTCTAAAATAGGATGATATTGATTCATTTGAACTGCAATATATTTATCTTCTTTCAAACTTTTTTTCAACACCATTTCTTTTTCTTGTGGAAAAACTTGATTTACCTCTAAAGCTAATTCTTCTGGCAACAAATCATCAACCCAAAAATAACCGATCTTATCTTTACTACTATTGTATTGTTGACTTATTTCTTCCTTTTGATCAATTAATCGTTGTAAAATTATATCTGCATATTGATTTCTGTTCATAATCATAAAGTTAATTAAAAATTTGTTTCAAAATAATTTCTGCATTCAATTTATCATTCAAATCATATTCAAGCGTATCAATATATTCTTTTGACGCTAAAAAAGGTTGATTTTTTAAATGATTAATAGCTTTTATCAGCTCTGATTTACTCGAAACTTGAACACAAAGTCCACTAATTTTCCCATCATCTATCACATTTTCATTTATTATCGAAAAACGACTATTGAATAATGCATTTATCACTTTTAGTTTTGTTCCTGATTCCTGAAAAGACCATGCTATATTGAGATGTGCTTTTTCGAAAAGATTTTTCAAATGATTAAAATCTTTCAATTTAACAAATTGTATATGTGGATGATTTTTAATTTTTGCTTTTACCCAATTCTCTCTAGAACCTGAAGCAATAACGAAAGGATAATCAATTACTTTAAACACTTCTATCAAGAAATCGACTACTTTACAATTGTCCGAAGCTCTCAAATCTCCATGATATAAAGCAAATTCTCCTTTCTCACTTAATGATTCAAAAGTTTCATTTCCGTGAAAAACAGGAACAAATTTTCCTTTATTATATTTTTCTTGAATATAATTTTGTTCAAATTTAGAGAGTGTAAAAACTTCATCAAACTGATGAATAATATTTTCGTATTGAATATATTTTTTTGCCTCAATATAAAACAATGCTTTTTTCACTAGATTCTTTTCGCTTTCTGCTAATCCAGAAAAATAATTTTGTTCAATATTATGTAGTCGCAAATATTTAGAATAACCTTCAAGGTTGTATTTATTCAAAATAAATGTTGTTTTTAGACTTTCAAAAAAAATAGGTGCTTTCAACGATTTAATTCGTTCATACAATAATTTGCTATCCCTAGATTTTACTGAAATAGGATATTTCTGAAAAATATAATAAGGCTTTTGATCTATTGGATAAAAATAAACTTCTTTAGCATATTTTCTTAAAACATCGCTTTCTGTTTCGTTAAATCCAAACAAATGTAAATAAATCTCAACCCCAAGTTGATGAAATGCTTTCAATTTATAAAAAACGTCTATAACGCCTCCATAATTGGGAGGAAATGGAACATCCATACTTATAAAATGAAGTTTTCTACCTTGATACATTAGTTAATTATTTAACAAAAAAAAGAGTCTACAACTAAGTAAACTCTTTCTTTAAAATTATATTGTGTAATTTATCTTATTCTGATATCGCTTCTGCAACTTCAAATAATCTTCCGTCTTCACAACGCACCTTACGCGCAGGATAACGACGAATAATTTCGTAATCGTGTGTAGCCATCAAAACTGCACAATTATTTTCTTTCGATACTGACAGCAACAAATCCATAATATCATTTGATGTTTCTGGATCTAAATTTCCTGTTGGCTCATCGGCTAAAATTAATTCAGGATGATTTAACAATGCACGAGCTATAGAAACACGTTGTTGCTCACCTCCAGAAAGACGGAACGGCATCATTTTCTTTTTAGACAACATCCCTACCGAATCTAAAACCTCATCAATACGTTTATCGATTGTAGCCTTATCCTTCCAACCTGTTGCTTTCAACACGAACGTCAAATTTTGTTCTACCGTACGATCTGTTAACAATTGGAAATCCTGGAAAACAATTCCTAAATGTCTTCTAAGATCAGGAATTTTACTTGTTTTCAGTGATTTCAAATCCATTCCAACCACGGAACCTTGTCCTGATTGAAGCGGCAAATCACCATAAAGCACTTTCAATAAACTACTTTTTCCACTTCCTGTTTTCCCTATTAGGTAAACAAATTCTCCTTCGTTAAGTGTGAAATTAACGTCAGATAATACTAAATGATTTCTTTGATATATAGATGATTGACTTAACTCAATTACATTTTTAGCTTCCATACTTTCTACAGTCTTTAAAACAAATGTAAAAAAAAAGCTTGAAAGAACGACCTTCAAGCTTATTTTTTATGAATTGTAGCGATTATCTTTTAGCTCTTACTTCACTAACAGTTAATGCTTTTCTTCCTTTCTTTCTACGAGCAGCTAATACTTTGCGCCCGTTTTTAGAAGCCATACGCTCACGGAATCCGTGTTTGTTTCTTTTTTTTCTGTTACTTGGTTGAAATGTTCTCTTACTCATCTTTACTAAGTTTCTAATCCATTACTCGAATGGGTTGCAAATATACAGTTATTATTATTAATTCAAAAATCAAATTGATAGAAAATTACAAAAAAGCTGAATTAATAGTAAACCGCGTTCCGTTCTACACTTTGTAATTTTCGAAGTGCAAATATAAAAACATTTTTTTGTTAAGCAAGAGAAAATTAAAACAATAACAATTAAAACTTATCAACAATATCATTTGCGAAGATCAAACGAAGCTATTTTTAGAAGGATTAGAAAAGTTTCCTTAAAACTTTCATAAAACATCAAATATCTTGTTTTTATCAGTCTTTTTTTAGCTTAAATTTCGTATATTAGCCACCTTATATAACAAAACAATATGACTGAAGGAGAAAGACTAATCCCAATTAACATTGAGGATGAAATGAAATCCGCTTACATCGATTATTCGATGTCGGTAATCGTATCTCGTGCGCTTCCGGATGTGCGTGATGGCTTAAAACCTGTACACCGTAGAGTATTATTCGGAATGTATGAATTAGGTGTTTTTTCTAATCGTTCTTACAAAAAGTCGGCACGTATTGTAGGGGAAGTTTTAGGTAAATTTCACCCACACGGCGACAGTTCTGTTTACGACACAATGGTACGTATGGCGCAACCTTGGTCTTTGCGTTACTTATTAGTTGACGGACAAGGTAACTACGGTTCTGTAGATGGTGATCCACCTGCTGCAATGCGTTATACTGAAGCAAGACTTCAAAAAATTTCAGACGAATTATTAGCTGATTTAGATAAAGAGACAGTTGACTTTCAACTAAACTTTGACGATACTATCCAAGAACCTACTGTATTACCTACTCGTGTTCCAAACTTATTAGTAAATGGTGCATCTGGTATTGCGGTTGGTATGGCAACAAATATGGCGCCACATAACTTAACAGAAGTTATTGACGGAACAATTGCATACATCGACAATCGTGAGATTACAATTGACGAATTAACACAATACATCAAAGCGCCAGACTTCCCAACAGGAGGTACTATCTATGGCTATGATGGTGTAAAACAAGCTTTCGAAACTGGACGTGGACGTGTTGTTTTACGTGCAAAAACTAATTTCGAAGAAGTACATGGTCGCGATTGTATTATCGCTACAGAAATTCCTTACCAAGTTAACAAGGCAGATATGATTGCAAAAACTGCTGAGTTGGTAAAAGATGGTAAATTAGATGGTATTTCTGAGATTCGTGACGAATCTGACCGTAAAGGTATGCGTATCGTTTATGTCCTTAAAATGGATGCGGTTCCTAACGTCGTTTTAAATAAACTATATAAATTTACTCAATTACAATCATCTTTCAGTGTAAATAACATTGCGTTGGTAAAAGGTAGACCAGAGCAATTGAATTTGAAAGACATGATTTATCATTTCGTAGAACATCGTCACGAAGTGATTGTTCGTCGTACGGAATACGAATTGAGAAAAGCGCAAGAAAGAGCTCATATCTTAGAAGGTTACATGAAAGTAATCGGAACACAAGATGATCTTGATCGTGCAATTAAAATCATTCGCGAATCTGCAACACCAGACGAAGCGCGCACAGGATTAATGGAAGCTTTCGAGTTATCAGAAATTCAAGCACGTGCAATCTTAGATTTACGTTTACGTACATTGACTGGTCTTGAGATTGATAAAATTCGTGAAGAGTACGAAGAAATCATGAAAATGATTAACCATTTGAAAGATATTTTAGCAAACGAAGATTTACGTATGCAAATTATCAAAGATGAGTTATTAGAAATTCGTAAAAAATATGGTGACGAACGTCGTACAGATATCGATTACGCAGGTGGAGACTTAAATATCGAAGATTTAATTCCTGATGAGCAAGTTGTTTTAACGATTTCTCACATGGGTTACATCAAACGTACACCACTTTCTGAATACCGCAAACAATCTCGTGGAGGAGTTGGTAATAGAGCCGCTACAACACGTGACGAAGATTTCTTAGAGTATATGGTTTCGGCATCTAACCACCAATACATGTTATTCTTTACAGAAAAAGGAAAATGTTATTGGATGCGTGTGTACGAAATTCCAGAAGGTTCTAAAACATCTAAAGGTCGTGCAATTCAGAATTTGATTAACATCGAGCCAGATGATAAAGTAAAAGCATATATCCTTACACATGATTTAATGAACGAAGAATACGTAAATAATAATTACGTAATCATGGTAACTAAAAATGGTATCATCAAGAAAACATCTTTAGAAGCTTATTCTCGTCCACGTGTTAATGGTATCAACGCAATTACTGTTCGCGAAGGTGACACATTATTAGAAGCTTTATTAACAGATGGTAAATCTCAAATTATGATCGCTTCTAAATATGGTAAAGCTATCCGTTTCGAAGATGAGAAAGTTCGTCCAATGGGTCGTACTGCTTCTGGTGTTCGCGGAATCAACTTAGGAGATCAACCAGATAATGAGGTTATCGGGATGATTGTTGTGACTGATGTAGAAAAAGAAACTGTATTAGTTGTTTCTGAACAAGGTTACGGAAAACGTTCTTCTATCGAAGATTATCGTGAAACAAATCGTGGAGGTAAAGGTGTAACAACACTTAATATTACTGATAAAACAGGAAAATTAATCGCGATTGAGGCTGTTACAGACGAAGATGATTTAATGATCATTAATAAATCTGGAGTTGCTATTAGAACTGGTTTAGATGAAATTCGTGTAATGGGTCGTGCAACACAAGGTGTTCGATTGATTAACTTGAAAAAGAACGACGAAATTGCAGCAATTGCAAAAGTACAAGTTGAAGAAGAATTGGAAAACGAAGTAGAACTTGATGAAGAAGGAAATCCAATTGTTGTAGAAAACACAAACGAAAACAACGAAACTCAAGCAGAAGAAACGCCTGCTGAGGATCCAAATAATGAATAATCAATGAAAAAATTATTATTTAGTTTAGGATTAGTTTTAGCAATGTCGACATCATTCGCTCAAACTAACACAGAAGAATTAACGACAGAACCTACAGTTTTAGCTGAAAAATATAATAAATCAGCAAAAGAAAACTTAGCAAAAGGTGACGTTACAAAAGCAAGTCAAGATTTAGCAAAATTATCTAAATACGAAAACGGTAAAGTTTGGCAAGTCAAAAATAAAGACTCTAAAAAAGACGAATTTTACTATTCTCAAGCCGATTTAGATAAAGCTACAGCTAGTGGTAATTACGCAAAAGCGAAAGAAGTTGCTTTACAACCAAAATATGGTTTCTTGTTGCAATCTGAAGTTTCTAATTTAGCAAACAAAGAATTAGACGCTGCAAACAAAGCAATGGACGCAAAACAATTTACTGAGGCTGGAACAAAATTCTTAAATGTTTTCAACTTAGTTGAAGCTTTAGGTACAAAAGAAGATATCTATAAATATCAAGCTGCAATCTGTTTTTACAACGCAGCTGATTATGATAAATCGTTAACGATTTTGAAAGAATTAGCGGCAAAAGGATTCACTGGTAAATCAGCTAATCAAACAAAAGATTACAACCGTGACATGTATGTTTTAGCACTTAATGGATTGTACAATGCGAAAAAATACGATACTATCGTAGAAGAAGCAACTACAAAATATCCAAAAGATGCTGACATCAACAATATCGCAACTGGAATTTACCAAGTTTCTGGAAACTCTGATAAAATGACAAAACGTATCGAAGAAGCGATTAAAATTAATCCAAACGATGCACAAAATTATTACAACTTAGGAGTTTTATATTTAGATGACGCTTCTAAAGCAGAAGAATCTAAAAACTTGTTCAAAAAAGCGATTGAATTAAATCCTAAACATTTCGAGTCTTACAACAATTTAGTTTTAGCTATTTTGCAACCAGACAAAGAAATTGTTGAAACAATGAACAACAATTTAGGAACATCTAAAAAAGAGAAAGAAATTTATAATGCAAACGAAGTAAAACGCAAAGCTTTGTTTACAGAAGCAGCTCCTTATCTTGAAAAAATGTACGAAATTCAACCAGAAAATCGTCAAGTTATTCGTAACTTAATTCAAGCTTACAAAACTTTAGGAAACGAACAAAAAGAAAATTTCTATCGTGACGCTGAGAAAAAATTAGTAAAATAATTATTTCAATATTTTAAAAAAAAGGACTTCAATTGAAGTCCTTTTTTTATGCTTTATCATTCTGAATGTAGATTTAACGAACTTAGAACAAATCCCAATTTCTTAAATCTGGTAAAAAATGATGGGCTGTCAAATCATAACGAACTGGTACAACAGAAACATAACCCTCCTCTAAAGCACGTTCGTCTGTATCTTCACCTTTGTCAAGATTTTTAAACTCTCCACTCATCCAATAATACGTTCTTCCACGAGGATCTTCACGTTTATCAAATTTTTCTTCCCATTTTGCATCAGCTTGGCGACAAACTTTTATTCCTTTTATTTCATGTTCTTTCAACTTCGGAATATTAACATTCAACACTACACCTTTTGGTAATTTATGTTTTAAAACTTGATCAATAATTGTTTTAATAAATTCTTCTCCAGCTTTAAAATCAGCATTATAAGCAAAATCACACAACGAAAAACCAATCGCAGGAATCCCTTCTATTCCAGCTTCTACAGCAGCAGACATTGTTCCCGAATAAATCACATTCACCGACGAATTCGATCCGTGATTAATTCCCGAAATACACAAATCTGGTTTACGAGGTAAAATTTGCGAAACAGCCAATTTCACACAATCCACTGGCGTTCCAGAACACGCATACTCTTTTACATCTTCATCAACTTCTATTTCATCACAAAACAATGTCGAATTTATTGTCACCGCATGCCCCATTCCACTTTGCGGACTATCTGGCGCAACAACATAAACTTCTCCAAATCCTTTTGCAATCTCTATCAACGCTCTTATTCCAGGCGCAGTTACTCCATCATCATTTGTAACTAAAATTAGCGGTCTTTCCATATTTTATTCTTACTTTTATTCATCATTTTTACAAATGTAAAAAACTTCCTTCTAATTTCTTTTTTGTTTTATATTTGAAGGAGTCTTAAATTATTAATTTATATAATACCAACGCAATATGTTAATTAAAAAAACGTATGTATTACTATCGTTTTTATCAATGAGTTTGCTTGCTTTTTGCTTTTGCAAACCCATGCTAGACACAGATGAAGAAAGAGAAAAGTTAATCGTAAAAAATACACGAAACACCCTAACTTACCTACATTACAAACCTGCTACTGTAGATGATAAATTTTCGGAAAATGTTTTCAATAAATATTTAGAATACATTGATCCAAGCAAACGTTTTTTATTGCAATCTGATTATGATCTATTCAAAAAAGATTATCACAATTTAGATGATTATTACAAATCAGAAAACTTAGGTTTCTACAATTCTACTGTTGACACAATCTACAAACGTATTGCTGACGCTGAAAAATATTCGATGGATGCCTTGTCAAAACCTTTTGATTTCAATCAAAAAGAGAATTTCAATATCGATTATAAAACATCAAAATTCGCGAAAGATAAAAACGAATCGAAAGATTTATGGCGCAAATATTTGAAATATAACGTGATGTTAGAAATCATTTCAATGCAAGACGAATTAAAAGGTCAAAAGAAAGATACATTAGACAACTCTTCTTCTATAAAACCTGTAAAAGATCCTTTGGCAGATGAGAAAAAGAAAATCACAAAAGATACTCCTTTTGCAGAAGTAGAAAAGATGGCGCGTGAAGAAGTTAAAGACTTGATTTCTGACTATTTTCGTCGTATAAAACAGACAAAACGCGAGAATTATTTTTCTATTTACATGAACTCGTTCACAGAACAATACGATCCGCACACAACATACTTCTCTCCAACAAGTAAAGAGGATTTCGAATTCGAAATGTCTGGACAAATGGAAGGAATTGGAGCCAAAATACAAGACAAAAGAGGTTACGCTACAATTGCTGAATTAATTGTTGGCGGACCAGCTTGGAAGAGCAATAAATTAGAAGTAGGTGACAAGATCATTAAAGTTGCACAAGGGAAAAATGGTGAAGCTAAAAACATCGTTGGGATGATTTTGAGCGATGCTATTCGCCTAATTAAAGGGAAGAAAGGAACAGAAGTTGTCTTGACTATTCAGAAAAAAGACGGTTCTCAACAAACAATCTCTTTGATTCGTGAGGTGATTGAATCGGAGGAAGTGTTTGCTCGCTCATCTGTTATTACGGACGAGAAAGGAGATAAATACGGAATCATCTATTTACCTGAGTTCTACACTCCAATGGGAAAAGAAGGCGGACGTTATCCTTCGGATGATATCAAGAAAGAAATTGATATATTGAAGAAAGAAAACATCAAAGGTCTTGTCTTCGATGTTAGAAACAATGGAGGAGGTTCTCTTGAAGAGGTAGTTAAAATCTCTGGATTATTCATCAATCAAGGACCAATTGTTCAGGTGAGACGTTCGGACGGAATGCTTAAAATTCACGAAGACAAAGATAATTCTATCGCATACGACGGGCCTTTAGTAGTAATGGTTAACGAGCTTTCTGCATCTGCGTCAGAAATTTTTGCAGCAGCAATGCAAGACTATGGTCGCGCTGTTATCGTGGGTTCACCGCAAACCTTTGGTAAAGGTACTGTACAAACAATCTTGCCTTTAGACCGTCAGTCGGGAAGTGATGAATTAGGAGCTATTAAGTTAACAATACAAAAATTTTACCGAGTAAACGGAGGGTCTACACAATTGAAAGGAGTTCAATCGGACATTGCATTAGTTGATCAATTCACTTACGAAGATATCAGCGAAGCTTCTCGTCCAGAAGCCTTGAATTGGGATCAAATCAAACCATTGGTTATTGCAAAATGGCCTTCTGCTTTCGATTTAGCGAAGATTAAAGCGAACAGTAAAACTCGTTTGGCAAATAATGCTCACTTAGCTTTAATGAACGAAAGTTTCAAGTTCATCAAATCAATGGAAGATGTAAAAGAGATTCCTTTGAACTTAGAAGATTACAAAACGTACCGTAAAACTCGCGAAGATAAAATCAAGAAATTTGAAGCTTTAGACAAGTATAAAAACAATTTCAAATTTACAATGAATCAAAACGATTTGGCAACTACAAAAACAGATACTGTTCTAAAAGCTAAACGTAACAATTGGTTCAAAGGAATGCAAAAAGACTTTTATTTAAACGAAGCTGTTAACGTTTTAAGAGACATTAAATAATGGAACAAGAAAACGGTTCATTTTCTCAAATCATATTCAATAAATTAAGAAAGAACACCCTTGGTGTTCTTTCTTTTAGTGTAATAGTATTAGCTGCAATCATTTCTATTTTTGCTTATGTCTTTGCATCCGACAAAACGGAAAATGCAAACAGACAAGACCTAACCATTGCATATTCACCTATAGGTTATCAGCAAAAAACAATCGAAATCCCCTTACCTAATTATTCAGGAAAAACGAATTTTTCTGATTTTATATTCGGGAAAGAGATCGATACCGAACAAATAAGTATTACATCTTACAAAAGAGATGGACAAAGCATTACCTATGTTCCATATATAGGAAACGGACTAAGTGGTGAAGCAATAAAAATAGATTTGTCAACTTGGACAAAGCATAACATCAAAAATCAAGATATAGAGAAAGATTTTATCTACACAAAAACCTATTTACTTGGAACAGATTCTTACGGAAGAGACTTTTATTCAAGGTTAATTATCGGGACAAGAATTTCTTTTCTTATCGGGTTTATCGCTGTTTTCATTTCTTTAATTGTCGGAATCTCCTTGGGCGCTCTTGCAGGTTATTACAAGGGACGAACAGATAACATAATAATGTGGTTGATAAACGTTGTGTGGTCTATCCCAACATTACTATTGGTTATTGCAATTACCTTAGCTATCGGAAAAGGTTTTTGGCAGATATTTATCGCAGTTGGACTAACGATGTGGGTAGAAGTTGCACGTGTAGTTCGTGGACAATTCCTATCGTACAGAGAAAAAGAATTCGTAGAAGCATCAAAAGCTTTAGGATTTTCGGACACAAGAATTATCTTCAACCAAATATTACCTAACGTTGTTGCACCTATTATTGTTATATCTGCTGCCAATTTTGCTTCGGCAATTTTAGTAGAAAGTGGTCTTAGTTTTCTTGGAATTGGCGCACAACCTCCTACTCCGTCTTGGGGAAACATCATCAAAGAACATTATAATCATATTATTTTAGGGAAACAACATTTAGCAATTCTACCGGGATTAGCTATTATGTTATTGGTTCTTGGGTTTAATATCTTTGGGAATGTATTGCGAGATATTATGGATATTAAGCAGTAAGAAACTTATAAAGTTTTATATTTTCTTTTTTTAAATAATTTAAAACACAAGTTATATCTTTATCTATGTCTCTATGTGATTAATATTTTATCTTTTTTAACCACATAGAGACATAGGTTAAATATTGATAAAGATTTGAATAGACTTTTAGTTTTCACAATAACTTTACTTAAGTTAACAACTGAAAGTATATAAACAAATCACAATTAATCAATTTCTATGTTTTTATGTAGTTAAGATTTTACCAAAAGAAAATTTAAAATATTTCTTTTTTATCCACATAGATACATAGGTTTAATTCTTAGAAATATTAGAATGGACTTATAGTTTTCACAGTAACTTTACTTAAGTTAATAACTGAAAGTTTATAAATAAATCACAATTAATCAATTTCTATGTTTCTATGTGGTTAATATTTTACCAAAACAAAATTTAAAACCTATCTGTTTTTACAATATAAATACATCGGTTTAATAATTTGGAAAATGAGTAAAAAACTCATTAACATACGTTTTTTGTCCTTCATTAAATATGTTAAAACAATTGAAGTTGATTAATATTCCTTTTGGACATTTTAGTAGTTTCATATAAGTTAATAATTGAGCTTCATAAGCAGGAACAATATCTTGCACAGCTTTTAACTCAACAACTATACTATTTTCTACATAGAGGTCACAACGAAAATCAAGATCAAGTAGTTTTTCTTTATAGACAACTGGAATCTTCATTTCTGTGAGAAAATTTATTTTCCTATGATTCAACTCTTCTGTTAAGCATTGATGATAAACACTTTCTAATAATCCTCTACCCATTATTTTATAAACTTCTATAGCAGAACCTATTATTTCATAAGTTAATTCATCTAAATATTTTTTAGTTTTCATAGTCTATGTTTCTATGTTGTTAATGATTATTCAATTGAGATATAAATAAACTTTTTATAAAACCTCCTTATCTTTTATATAAAACCTAAGGAGGTTTTAAACAAAACGTCAAGTGATTTTAATGAAAACCACTTGACGTTTTTTATTTACTTCAATTAGAAGTTAGAAAAATTATCTCAACTATTTCTTTTTCTCATACTTTAAAGTAGCTAAAGTATCTCGTAAATCTAGACCAGGTCTAAAAAGTATTTTAGCACTTTTTATAGAAGAAGAATTTACTTTGTTCATTGCATCCATTCCTTCGCTACTTATACTTATTTGAAAAGAACCAAAATCTCCTAAGCGAACAATCTTTCCATCAGACAAATGTTTCGATAACATTTTAGCCAAATCAATCAATGTTGCATATACATCACTCTCACTAATAGATGAGGTTTGCGCAATTTCTTTACTCAAATTTCGAAGTGATACTTCACCATCTGCAATAGAATTTGCGTAGAACTTTTTAGGCCCCGTAGGATCTCCTGGGTAAGCCTTCTGAATAACGTTGTATTTTACAGCCATAATTAAAAGTATTTATAAATTAAGAGTTAATTAACTCTAATTTAATACTTTATATTTAATTAACAAAATAAAACTATTGATTATCAATAAAATACATTATAACACAAAAATAAAAAAGGCTTCCATATATAAGGAAGCCTTGCTATTATCTTGAAACTTTGGTCGAAAGTTTTGCTGTTGTTTTTGGTACAATTGGTTGTTTATGCAACCTCATCGAGTCTTTATTAGGTGCTTTTAACGGATAAGTTCCTGTAAGTCCAGCCAATTTGAATGCACTATATATATTCTTATTCTGCTTGTTTCCTAATGCAATTACCGTAAATTGATTGTTAACATCGTGTACAAAAACGGTGTTATTCCCGTGCCACCAACCATTGTGATACAATAATTTTTTACCATTGTCATATTCTAACAAACGCATTCCAAGCCCATAATTTTTGAAACCTTTCTGCTCGTAACTATATCCTTGGAAAGCTTTTTTCTTAATATTCTTCGGTAAGAAATCATCTGAATACATGGCTACATCTAACTTGTACAAATCTCTTGGCGTTGAGTAAATATTTTTGTCTCCATACGTGCGGTCAAAATCATCCCAAGCCCACTCGTAACCATTGTATTTGTAAGAACGAGTTACTGTATCTTTATCGCGATCATACTCAAAAACAAAGGTGTTATTCATCTCAAGAGGGTCAAAAACCATGTATTTCATTGCTTTCGGATAAGGCATTTTCATAATCTTTTCAATGACAAGAGCAAGAAAAGCAAAGTTAGTATTCGAGTAATAAAACCCTTTGTCTGCGGGACGAATTTGTTTAACGTCAAATTCTCTAAAGATATCTAACACATCTTGATTAGAAATTGGTTTCTCGCGATCCATCATTACCTTCTTGTTATTCCACAAAACGTTGGCATAATTTGGCAAACCACTGCGGTGATTTAGCAAATTACGAACCGTGATATCATCGTAAGGAAAACCTTCTAATATTGTATTTACTTTTTGATCTAATTTGATTTTACCTTTTTCTACAAGCTTAAGAACCGCCATTGAGGTAAAAACTTTCGAGATAGATGCGATGTGAATAGGTGTTTCTGCAGTGATTGGACGCTTATGTCTTTCGTCTGCCATCCCTTGATATTGCTCTAAAAGTACTTGCCCATTCTTCACAACCAACAAACCTCCGCTCACTTTTCCGTCAACCCAAAAGTCTTTGTAATAAGTGTTTAGTTTATTTCTGTAATCATTAAGTTCTGCTTGTGTGTACTTCATTGGCTTGAAATCTGCTTTCCAATCCAACGAAACATAGCGCAAAGCATGCGGATCCTTCTTTCTAAGTTCTTCTTTTTGTTCGTTTTTCTTGCTACAGCTTCCCATAAACAGCATTGCAGAAGCAAGAACAACCGCTACATATTTCATGTGTTTTTTCTTAATCTTATTGTTTGTTTCTACTAAAGTATATATTTATTTGTGGAATAGTTACCCGTTTAGAAACATTAAGTTTTTTTTTATGATTTGTGCGAAAGTTGAGACTTAAACTCGCCTAAGATGACACTTGTTGCAACGGCAACGTTGAGACTTTCGGTAGAACCATTTTTACCAAAGAACGGAATGCTTAGTTTATTTGTCGTTAACCTTTCGATTTCTGGTGAAATTCCATTCGCTTCGTTCCCCATAACCAAGATACCTTCTTGTGGAAGTGTTTGTTCATAAATGGATTCTCCTTCCATAAAAGTCCCGAAAATATTTCCTTTATAGTCAGACAAGTATTTCTCTAAATCGATATAATGAACTTTGACTCTTGTAAAAGATCCCATTGTCGACATCACAACTTTTGGGTTGTACATATCCACAGATTCTTTGGTACACAAAATATCTTCTACACCAAACCAATCAGCCAAGCGGATAATTGTTCCTAAATTACCTGGATCGCGAATATCATCCAAGGCAATGCTCAAACCATTTAACTTGATATCTTCATCATAATTTGGTAATTCACAAAGTGCTAAACCTACATTCGGAGTAGTTAAGAAACTGATTTTTTTCAAATCTTTTTCTTCAATAAAAGTCTTTTTGATATGTGTAGCTTCTGGCCAAAAGTCTTCAATTATAAATAATTCTTTAATATTTATAGAACTTTTTATAACTTCCCCAATATTTTTAACACCTTCTACGACAAACAAATTATATTTTTGTCTATATTTTTTAGAACCAAGAGAAGTTATTATCTTAATAACGTTATTTGATAACATATTTATGCAAAAAAAAATTACAACAAATATAACACTTATCTCTTGTTTAGGATTACTTTTTTATAGCTGTAGTACAACTAAGAAAGTTCCTGAAGGAGAATATTTGTTTGTAAAGAACAAATTTATCTACGATAAAGAGGATCCAGATATTAAGAAGAAAAAAACTATAATCAACAAAGATTTAAGTGATTATGTGAAACAAAAGCCAGCTGGTAAGTTCCTTGGTTTTTTCCCTCTTTGGCAATGGGTTTACAATTGGTCTCCTGCGAAATTTGATGAAACTTTTCAGGAATATTATAGACAAGATGCTTCGGTTCGTAACCAGAAATTATTGGATAGTTTACTAACGAAGAATAACCTAAGCGAATATGTTGGTCACAGTTTATGGAAAGAACGTCTTTATTATAGTCAAGGTGAAGAGCCAGTTTTGTTGGATGAACAACAATCAGAATTTTCGGCAAAGAACTTAAATCGATTATTTCATGATAAAGGTTATTTCGATTCGAAAGTAGCTGTTTCCTATGATAAAGATTCTGTTGCAAAAAAAGCAGAAACAATTTATGATATTAAGTTAGGTGAACCTTCTTATATCGAAACATATGATCAAAAAATAGCTGATCAAAAAATAGAAGAATATCTTAATTCTCCTCTTGGAAAACAAACTGTTTTGCATGCTGGAGATCAATATAATTTTGACAAATTTGAAGAAGAACGTGATCGTATCATCGATTTGTTAAAGAATAGAGGTTACTATGATTTCAATGATTCGGGCGAAGATTTATATTTTGAAGCGGATACATTAAAAAGTAACAAACGCCTTGATGTAACGATGTTTATTGATAAATATATTCAAGATTCTTTGAAAACGGATAGTATTACACCTTTTACGCAATACCGTTTTGGGAAGATAAATATTTATGCAGATTCTCGCAGTTTTGTTGATGATGAAAGTAAATTAATCAAAGAAGAATATAAAGATTATAACGTTTTATATACAAAAGAACCAGAATATCGACCAAAATATTTTACAGATGCATTTGTAATTCGTCCTGGTCAACTATATCGTCAACGACAAGAACTTCAGACAAAACGTAATATTTTCAAGAAAGAAAACATTAACTTACATGGATTCAGAATTAATAAACAAGATTCTATCCTAAATGTAGACGTTTTCTTTACACCAAAAAAGAAATATGACTTGAATCTCTTTGTCGAAAGTTATGCTTCTCGCTATATGAACTTTGCAATTTCTCCCGGAATGACTTTAACTTCGAGAAATCTATTTGGAGGAGGAGAAAATTTAGAAACAACTTTGAAAGGAACTTTAGGTTCTGTCAACAAAGATTTCTCAATGAATAAAGCATTCTTAAATGCTTACGAAATCGCTATCGAAACAAAGTTGAAATTTCCTTATTTATTAACACCAATTAATCTTGATAATATTTTACCAAAACGTTTTACTGCCGAATCTGCTATTCGAATGAATGCAAGTACGCAGAAAAATGTAGGTTTAGACAAAACGACTTATGGTTTTGGTTTTGATATGGATATTTCGAGTTCGGAGTTTCAACACAAAGTTTCTTTGTTTAACACAGAATTTATTAGTAACCGAAAAAAAGATCGCTATTATGAAGTGTTTACAAAAGATAATAATACAAAAAACGAAGTAAAAGATTTATACTACGCATACAATCCTAATGCACCAATTTATCTAACGGACGATGAATTAACAGACGCAATCGAGGCTGACAAAGGATTCCAAAGTTCATTAACTGGAGAAAACGCAAAGTTGTATGTTGATTTTGAGAATATGTTATATAGAAAAGCTAATATTTCCCAAAATGTATTAATCAACTCTTTTATCTATCAATTTACATTTAATCAAGAAAATTCATTTCGACCAAAAAGTAATCCTTGGTTTATTCAAGCGAGAATTGAATTAGCCGGAAATGTATTAAGAGGTTTAGACAAAGCTTTTGGCTTTAATAAAGCTGAACCTGATCGAGACGGAAATCAAGCAGGTTTGATCTTTGGAATTCCTTATTCTCAATTCGTAAAATTTGATGTGGATGTTAGACGAAAATTCAAATTAAATTCAAATTCTAGCGTAGCGGGACGTTTCTTATTCGGAATCATTCAACCATATGGAAACTCAGATGTTGCACCCTTCGTAAGAAGTTATTCGGCTGGAGGAGCAAATGATGTTCGTGGTTGGGCACCGTTAACTTTAGGTCCTGGAAGTAAACCACGTATCGATTCTAAAAATCAAAGTTTAGAATTTGAAAGCATGAAATTGTTATTCAATGCTGAATATCGCTTCAATCTTTTTGGAAGTTTGGAAGGTGCATATTTTCTTGATGCTGGTAATATTTGGGGTGTTAATAAAAATCGTCCAGAAACATTATTTAAGTTCAAAGATTTTTACAAAGAATTCGGAATTGGTTCTGGATTAGGTTTCCGTTATCACATTGGTACGTTTGCAATTGTAAGATTTGATTTAGGTTACAAAATTTATGACCCTTCTTACGAATTGGGTGATCGCTGGCAATTTGACAATTTTAATTTGCTTAAACCAAGAATCCACTTCGGAATTAATTATCCTTTCTAAAAAAACATCTATATTTGTTTCACAAAATACTAACATAATGAGCAGAAAATTTCCTGCCGGTGTTGCTACCGGTTCATTAGTTCAAGACATTATCAATGATGCAAAAGCAAATCAATACGCTTTACCAGCGTGTAATGTCATCGGTTCAGATACTATTAACGCTGCAATGGAAGCTGCAGTTGAAGTAAACTCTCCGGTTATTATTCAATTTTCTAACGGAGGTGCTGCTTTTAATGCCGGAAAAGGATTAAAAGGAGAAAATCAACTTTCTGCTATCAAAGGTGCTATTGCGGGAGCAAAACATATTCACACTTTAGCTGAGTCTTACGGAGCTACTGTAATTTTACATACAGACCACTGTGCAAAAAAATTATTGCCTTGGATTGATGGAATTATGGACGCTAACGAAGAACATTTTAATAAATTCGGAAAGACTTTATTTAGTTCTCACATGTTAGATTTATCTGAAGAGCCTTTAGAAGAAAACGTAGAAAAGTGCAAAAGATACTTAGAAAGAATGTCTAAAGTTGGAATGACTTTGGAGATGGAATTAGGTATTACAGGTGGAGAAGAAGATGGTGTTGACAATTCTAATGTTGACAATTCTTTATTATACACTCAACCAGAAGAAGTTGCTTACGTTTACGAAAACTTAAAATCTATTTCTGATAATTTCTGGATTGCAGCAGCATTTGGTAATGTACACGGTGTTTACAAACCAGGAAATGTTGTATTGACTCCAAAAATTTTAGATAACTCTCAAAAATACATCAACGAAAAGTATGGTGTAGACAACGCTGTAAACTTCGTATTCCACGGAGGTTCTGGTTCTACGTTAGAAGAAATTAGAGAAGCAATTAGCTACGGAGTTATCAAAATGAACATTGATACAGATTTACAATATGCATTTATGGAAGGAATTCGTAAATATTTTGACGAAAATGCAGCTTATTTACAAGGACAAATTGGAAATCCTGAAGGTCCAGAATCTCCTAACAAAAAATATTATGATCCACGCGTGTGGTTAAGAGCTGGAGAAGTTACTTTCAAAGACAGATTAATTCAAGCTTTTCACGATTTAAATAATGTTAATACTTTAGGATAATCTTTTCACTAAGATTATTCTTACCCAAATAAAAACAGAGAATATGCCTTGGTTTATTAGAAGCAAGAAAAATATTACAACGCCTACAGAGTCTAAAAAAGACGTTAAAAAAGGCTTATGGTACAAAACACCATCAGGAAAAATTATTGAAACTGAAGAACTAAAAGCAAATGCGTATGTAAGTCCAGAGGATGATCATCACGTACAAATTGGTTCTCAAGAATACTTCGATATCTTATTTGATGATAGTAAATTCACAGAATTAGATACAAAAGTAGAAAGTAAAGACCCATTAAATTGGACAGATACAAAACCTTATAAAGATCGTTTAAAAGAGATTAAAAAGAAAACGGGAATGACAGATTCTATTCGCAATGCGACTGGAAAAATTCATGGACGTGACATTACAATTTCTTGTATGGATTTCAAATTTATTGGAGGTTCTTTAGGATCTGTAATGGGAGAAAAAATTGCACGTGCAATTGATTATTCTATCAAAAACAAAACTCCATTCGTAATTATTACACAATCTGGTGGTGCACGTATGATGGAAGCTGCAATTTCGTTGATGCAATTAGCTAAAGTAGAAGCTAAATTAATTCAATTAGCAGATAACAACATTCCTTATATTACAATCTTAACAAATCCATCTTTTGGAGGAATTACAGCATCTTTCGGATCAATTGGTGACGTTATCATGGCAGAGCCAGGAGCATTAATTGGATTCGCTGGACCACGTGTTATCAAAGAAACTATTGGTAGAGATTTACCAGAAGGATTCCAAACTTCTGAATTTTTATTAGAAAAAGGCTTCGTTGATATGATCGTTCATCGTAAAAAGATGAAAGATAAAATAAAAGAAGTAGCTGATATGTTAATGCCTATCAACTAATTAAAATAAGTGCAAATATATTTTTAAAATTTTATTCAAATTTGATTTGGATTATTAGAAATTGATTTTATATATTTGCACTCCAATCGCGAGAATAGCTCAGCTGGTAGAGCGCAACCTTGCCAAGGTTGAGGTCGCGGGTTCGAGCCCCGTTTCCCGCTCTTTGAAATATAAAAATTCATAAAAATCAAATTTTGCCTTGGTGGTGGAATTGGTAGACACGCAGGACTTAAAATCCTGTGTCCATTAGGACGTGCGGGTTCAAGTCCCGCCTGAGGTACTTTTTAATTTGATTTTTACAATTTACACGCGGGAATAGCTCAATTGGTAGAGCGTCAGCCTTCCAAGCTGAATGTTGCGGGTTCGAGTCCCGTTTCCCGCTCTAACTTCTTTCTTAGAAGTGGATGCCTTGGTGGTGGAATTGGTAGACACGCAGGACTTAAAATCCTGTGTCCATTAGGACGTGCGGGTTCAAGTCCCGCCTGAGGTACAACAAAGTTCAAGAATTTATTTTCTTGAGCTTTTTTTATGCTCTAAATAATCATATCTTTATACTCATAAAAAACACGTTTTTACCATATGATTCAAAAATCATTTCTAAGAAAGACACTCTTTGCTCTTACCTTTTTACCTTTATTTTCGTATAGCCAGGAATTTAAAAGTTCGGATGATTTATTTCAAGAAGCACGTCACAAAGCTTTCGAAGAAAAAGATTATGCAACTGCCAAGAAACTTGCATTACAAGCTTTAGATCAATCTCCGGAATATACAGATATCGCTGTTTTTTTGGGACGAATATATACATGGAATGATGAAACCGAAGAAGCGAGAAAAGTTTTTCAGAATGTTGAAAAAAACATGGATCCTTCTACCGATTTTTATTTAGCTTACACGTCACTTGAATATTGGAATGATAATTATACAGAAGCCGTTTCTATCATTGATCGTGGATTAATTAAATATCCTAAAAATGAAGAATTATTGTTGTTAAAAGCTAAAGTTCTTAATTCAAACAATGCTTATGAAGAAGCTTCGAAAACAATCAAAGAATTATTAGCAATTAACCCTAAAAATACGGAAGCGCGCGAATTAGCAAATCGAATCGAAATAAATAATACTAAAAATGCGATTAGTGTAAATTATAATTACTCACATTTTGACAAGCAATTTGCAGATGATTGGCATCAAGTTTCGGTTAGTTATAAAAGACAAACTTCACTTGGTTCGTTGATTTTTAAAGTAAATTACGCAAACAAATTTAAAGATAACGGAGTTCAATACGAAGTAGAAGCTTATCCAAGACTTTCTAAGACATTTTATATGTATGTTGGCGGTGGATATTCGGATAGTGATGGAATTTTTCCTAAATATCGCACAGGAGCCTCTCTTTACGCTAATTTACCTAAAAGTTTCGAAGCTGAATTAGGTTATCGTCAACTTCATTTTTCGGATGATGTTTGGATGTTCACAGGATCTATCGGTAAATATTATAAAAATTATTGGTTCAATTTACGTGCATTTGTAACGCCAAGCAACAACAATATTTCGCATTCGTATACATTCACAACTCGTTATTATACTGGCGATGCAAGCAATTATTTAAGCTTAGCTATTGGTACAGGAATTTCACCAGAAGATTTTAACAACAATCTTTTAGAAGATACAACTTACAAACTGAAGTCCTTCAAAATTGGAGCAGATTATAATTTTTCGATCAGTGAATTAAACTTAATTTCAATTGGTGCGAATTATTACAATCAAGAATATCGTCCAAATCAAAAAGGAAATCAATTTGATGTAAGCGTTTCGTACAGCCGAAAATTCTAATTGATATAACGATTAAATATAGAATCAGGAACCATTTTTTGAGTATTTTTCAAAGAATGGTTTTTTGTTTTAAAGCTTTTCAATCGATTTTTCAACTCTGTTTCCATCTTCGAATTTTGTTCAACATCTTCGGTTAAATTCTTTTCAATTCGATATAACTTCCCTCCTGACAAATGATAATTTTGAAAAACATAATCATCTAAAATATTTTTATTCTGCATTAACGGAACGCCTTGTTTTCTGAAATTCGCTTTACCGTTTTCTAAATTCTGTCCCATCCAAGTCACATAATTCGGTAATTTCAGTTTATATGAATCTCTAAAATATGTCACAAAAGTTGGTGCAACATCAAAATGCGTCACAATATTTGACATCTTTTTCGGTGACTTTAACAAAGGAGAATAAACAATAATCGGAACATGAAAACGATCAATCTTTGTTTCCATCGGTACTTCTGGCATTCGATGATCTCCAGTAATCACAAAAATAGTTTGATTAAAATCTGAACGTTTTTGATAAGCTTCGAAAAAGTTTTTTACAGCTTCATCAACACTCAAAAAAGTCACCAATTGTTGTTTATATTTTTTTACTGTCGTCAAAGTTGTCGCATCATAATTTCGAGATTTAATCAACGTTTCAAACTGTTTATTATATTTCTCAACATTGTTTATTAAGAAAGGACTATGCGTCGCTAACGTCATCAAAACATTAAAATATGGTTGATTATTTTCTTTTTGCGTTGCTAAATATTTTTTAAACACTGAATGATCGTCAAATCCCCAAGAAAATCCATTATTCGACGGAATTTTTGCATAATTATTTTCGTAATCATTTTCATCAATAATTGTTTCAACACCTGAATAATTCAAATATTTTGACATAAAATCAAAATCAGCATCACCACCATAAAAATAACCAGTTTTATAACCATTATTTTTTAACAAATTATACAAATTGAAATGTTGAGGTAAGTTTTTTTGTTCCATAAAACCATTTTCAGAAAATGGCAAAGAACCCGTCAATCCAGGTAAAACTCCATATGTTCTTCCAGTCGTGCTTAATCCATTTTCCCAATACAAACTCTTTTTCGAAAGCTTATCAATATATGGTGTAAAAGAACCTAAATATGCACTTTCGTTACTAAAAGCTCGTCCCAAACCTTCAATCACAATAAAAACAACATTCGGTTTTTCTGTTGTTAAATTAAATTGATCCGCGAAGAAATTTTTGTTCTCATCTTGATACAAAAATGGATAATTAATTTTATCAAAATAATGTCGATTATCTTCATTATTTGAACTCGAATTTGAATTTAAAAAATCAATTTCCGAAAGTTTATCTTCTGCATATTGTTCAATCGAGTTTGAGAAAAAATAAGACGATTTACTCAAAATTAGATTAGATGAAAACTCATCATTTTGAGAACTTTTTAAATCCAAATTAATTGGAACAATAAGCGATAAAAAACTCAAAATTATTAATGGTAATTGAAGAATTTTTTGGTTAATTTTTAATCTATAACTGTAAATAAATATCGTTGTTAAAATAGCAATTACAGCAATTGATAAAAGGATACTTATTGTATTGACAACACCTGATGCTCCAATAATTAATTTCAATTCTTCGAACGTATAAGAAAACAAATCTGAACCTAATAAATTGAGTGTTGTTTCAAAATATTTAATCAATAAAATATTTGAAATGATTAAAAAAGAATACGCAAAAATGATCCATTTTTTTGCCCAACTTATCGAATAAAATTGCAGTAAAAAATATGCAAAACTTACCACAAAAATACTATCTAAAGCAAAATCGATATTATGTACGAATAAATCAAAAAATAAAGTTTGATTAGAAGTTGTTGTAAGATTTTCTTGATAAAGATAAAATTCAAGAATTGATGACAATCCAAAAATTAAAAAATATATCAGTGAAATAAACGTAGTTTGCTGAACTAAATTAATAAATCCAAGTTTCAGTTTTTGCCAAATAGATAATTCTTTCGCTTGATTTCCTCCAAAACCTTGTCGCGTCATTTCTCCCCACGAATTATTTTTGAGAAAGAAATCCTTCACCCCTTTCACGCCTGCCATCACAACAAACGGATGAAATGTAAACGGCTCTATAAACGCCGTAAAAAATAATTTCGGAATATCCCCTTTTTTGTGATAAACATTGTACGTCATCAAATCAATCAGAATAGCATAAATCGAATATAAAATTCCATAAAGCAATACAAAAGCCATCAAAGGAAAGAAAATATGCCAATTAATAAATCCTAAAAAGAATAAAACTACGAAAATGATCCAACCAATATATTCGATAATCGGTCCTAAAAATTCGAAGAAAAACCAATACGGATAACTCATCATTCCAAGTTTTCCATATTTCGGATTGAAAAATAAAATACGATGCTTCCACAATGTTTCTATCGTTCCACGCATCCAACGATTACGCTGTTTGGTTAAAATTTCTTTATTTTCTGGTACTTCTGTCCAACAAAGCGGATCGGGAATATTTACTACTTTATAGGCCAATTTTTGCTCGTGCATATAACGTCGCATTCGCACAACAAGCTCCATATCTTCACCAACTGTATCGTGATCGTAACCGCCACACTGGAGTACAATTTCACGATCAAAAGCACCAAAAGCACCCGAAATCAGCATCAAACCATTGGCGCGCGACCACGCCATTCTTCCCAAAAGAAATGCACGAATATATTCTAACGCTTGTGCTCTTCCTAAACGAGTTTTAGGCAAATTAACATCGACAATTTTTCCGTCAACAATGGTACAATTATTCGCCAAACGAATTACGCCTCCACATGCAATTACTTTTGCTTTTGCTTCATCCATAAAAGGTTTCGCAAGCTTCAGAATCGCATCTTGTTCTAAAATACAATCGACATCAATACAAACAATATAATCGTTTGTTGCAATATTAATTCCGACATTTAACGCATCCGATTTTCCTCCATTTACTTTGTCAACAATAATTAATTTTTTGAAAACTGGATTGGTACTTTTATAAATTGCATTAATTGGTTTCGTTTCGATGTTTCCTTCAACGAAATAATCAATTTTAATCAAATCATACGCTTCAATTAATCGTTGCAACGAATCATCTTTGGAACCATCATTTACAATAATAATTTCGAGCTGATTGTAATACAACGACAACAACGAACGCACATTCTCCACAATCGATGCACCTTCGTTATAAGCGGGCGCAATAAGGCTAAAAGTAGGCGCATTTGGCGATGTTGCAATAAGCGAATAATCCGTAAAACTGTTTTTTCGGATATACATTTTTATCGCTCCTTTTGCATAAAAACCTATCCATCCGTAGACTAAAATTAATAGGATTGAATAAAAAAGGAAGCCGTAAATAAAAAAATCGAAAGCCGTTTCTAGCCAATTCATGATTAGTTTTCTTGGATAATTTGATTAATAATTTGTTTTAATTCAGGAGAGTTTGATTGGTGTGCAAGTTTTTGTAAATCGGTTTTTGAACAACAATTATTTAAGGCTTTTACACTTGCTTTTTTGACAGAAAATGAAGGATTTTCCTTTGCTTGAGTTTCTAAGAATGTGTTATTTTCTGGATTTGAGATTTTTTCTAAAGCTTTTAAAATTTGAATTTGAAACTTTTCGTTACACGTTTCATATTGCTCAATCAATAGCTTTGAGGTTGAGTCATCTTCGATTCTGACTAATGTTTTAATCGTTTCTTCCACAACTTTTTCATCAGAATCGTGCAAATTATCTGCAACCAAATCGTGCATTTGCAACAATTGAAACTTGCGAATTAATTTCATTGTTAGAATTTTCACACTTTGATTAGGTGATTTTAACCAATTTGAAATTATCTTATCAACCTCATCAAGATTTGGTAAAATTGTAATTGCATCCAACAATTTCAACTGTTGCCAATCCGTCAATTGCTCTTGTAAATTATCCAAAAAATATAAACCTTCGAAACCAGCAAATTTCGTTAAACCATATTGCGCTTCAGATCGTACTAAATCATTTTTATGTTGTAACATACTTTTGATTTTTGGTAAAGTTTCAACATGATTCATCGTCGTAACTTCTTGTATTGCCTCGGCTATTTCATGATTTTTTTGACTATTTAATTTCTGTAAGGATATTTTTTTTAATTCATAATGGTCAAATAAATTTTGAATACTTTCTTTTGAATTTCCAGAAAAATTTTGTTCCGCTTTTAGTAATTTTTTAATAAAATAATGTTTGAATGAACTTGATTTCAAATAATCATTAAAGTCAGTATTCGAATTGGATTGATCATCCAAAATTGTTTCATAAATTTCTTTATCAATAATCGCATTCCACTTATTTTTCTTTGTAATGATTTTATATTCAATTATACTTGTCAATAACGTATAAATAATTGTCAAAAAAAGTAAAATAAGTAGAATATAAATTCCTACGATTAACTCGGTATAGGTTATAATTTGTAGGATAATCATGCTTTTATTTTAATAATTTCTTCACGCGAACAGACAATTCAATAGGGCTAAATGGTTTCACCATAAAATCATTTGCACCCAAATTAAATGCTTCCACCACTACATCTTCTTGCCCTAAAGAAGACAAAATAATCATTGGTGTTTCGGAATTTTTACTTTTTCTAACAGCACTAATAATCTCCAAACCAGACGCAAAAGGCATCATAATATCTGTAATAATCAAATCAATATCTTCATTCTCAATCTTACTGATTGCTTCTTTTCCATTTCGTGTTAAAACAACTTTGTAACCTTCTTTTTTCAGTTTGTGTTCAATTGTTTTTAAAATCAATTCATCGTCTTCGGCAATTAAAATCTGCATAATATTGGTTTTTAAATATTTTTTAAATAGTTAATAACTAATTCTATTTCGGTTTTTACTTTAATAATCAGCTGGTTTTCTTGTAGGTAATTGATCGAAGTTGATTTTTCTATTTGTTCGGTTAAATCAGCCAAAATTGTAAGTCCTGCAGTTTTTGCTGTTCCTTTTACTTTATGACCTAATTGATTTAATCCTTCTAAATTTTGTTTGTTGAAATAAGTTTCAAATTCTTGTACAGATTTTTCTAACTCATTAATAATTATTTCTATAAACATTTTTCTAAACGATTCGTCGTCTTTCGTATAATTATTTATCATAGAAAGATCAAGGTGATTTCCAAAATCGTTGGTTTCATTCTTTTCTTTTTTAGAAAAATCTAACCATTTTTCTAGGACATCAAAAATATCTTTTTCTCGAATTGGTTTTGCTAAGAAATCATTCAATCCAGCATCAAGACATTTTTCCTTTTCGCCTTTTACATTTCCCGCTGTCACTGCTATAATCGGAGTTTCTTGAAAATTATTTAACAAACGAATAACCCTAGTTGCTTCAATCCCATTCATTTCTGGCATTTGAATATCCATCAAAATTAAATCAATCTTATTTTCTTGACAAATTGATACGGCTTCCGCTCCATTCGCAGCCGTATACAAAATAGAATTTGGTGCAATATTTTTGATAATCTGCTGATTTAAAGCCATATTAACTAAATTATCATCAGCAATTAAAATATGAAATTGTTTCGAAAAATCTTGCGAAATTTCTTCTTGATTTTCAATTTCTATGGTTTGAATTTCTTTCGAATCAATAATCGTTTTACGCAGCGTATCAAACAATTCTTCAGACTTAATTGGTTTCAATAATCGCGAAGTAATTCCCAATTCTTTTGCTTTCTGAATTAGATATTCATCCTCAGAAGAACTATGCAATAATACTAAAGGAATTTTTGTATTCTTAGTTACAAAATACTCTTTTATTTTCTGAATTGTTTCTAAACCATTTAAAACTGGCATGTGATAATCCATCAAAATAACATCGTAAACATTGCCATTCAAAACTTTCTGAAGCGCTTCCATTCCATTGTTCGCAATATCAGACGTTATATTTTTGAACTGCAACATATGCTGCAAAATCATTTGATTACTTTGATTATCATCTACAATCAACACATGATTTATTTCTTCCAAATGATCAAATTGTTGCTCAATATTATATTCGTAATCAACTTCTAAATCAAAGAAAAATGTAGAACCTTTATCTATTTCGCTTTGCAATTCTAGATGACTTCCGAAATAATTTAATAATTTATTCGAAATTGTTAAACCTAAACCTGTTCCTCCGAAACGTTTACTAACAGTACTATCCTCTTGTGTAAATGCATCAAAAATCTTGGCTTGTTTTTCTGGTTTTATACCAATTCCTGTATCACGAACAGAGAATCTCAGTTTTGCTTTTTCTCCTTTCACAATTGGTTCAACTTGACTAATTTTTAGTTCTATTTCTCCACTATCCGTAAATTTCACAGCGTTTCCAAGTAGATTAATTAGCACTTGTTTCAATCGAGCTTCATCAATCCAAATAAATTGAGGTAAATTATTATCTATATTCAACAACAATTCAATTTTTTTGTTTTCGGCTTGATAAAGAATCACATTGATTACTTGATTTCCTAACTCGAACAAATTATTTTTTTCTATCGAAACATCCATTCGACCCGATTCAATTTTAGAGAAATCTAAAATATCATTTATTATTGACAACAATGAATTTGCAGAATCATTAATAAAATTCAAATATTGTTTTTGAGTCGGATTAAGTGGCGTTTTCAACAATAAATCAGAGAAACCAATCACACCATTTAAAGGTGTTCGAATCTCGTGACTCATATTTGCTAAAAATTCAGACTTTGCCTTACTAGCGAGTTCAGCATTCTTTTTGGCTTTTTTAAGTTCTTTATTTTTCTTGACAGATTCTGTTATATTTTGCGAAAACATAATCAGACCACCAATCTGTTTTTTGTTGATATACCACGGATGAATCGCCCAGGAATAGTGTTGATCCGTATCATATTTTGGTGTGCGATAAATCATATCTTCATCCGAATAACTTTCACCTTGCAAACAAGCGTCATAAATCGCTTTTCTTTCTGCTGGAACATTGTACATTTCATAATGAGATTTTCCGATCACATTTTTCTTTTTTACAACAAATTCATCACACCATTGATTACTCAAAGTTAGATAATTCATATCCTTATCAAACATTGCAACAGATGCAGGTACATGATTAATAAATGTTTCGAAAATAGCTTTTTGTCGAGCCAACTCTAACGTATAACGTTTTCTCTCATCAATATCCTGAAAAGTTCCAAAAACGCTAACACATTTTCCATTTACGAACTCTGGAATTCCTTTACATCTTACCCAAATTGTTTTTCCTTTTTGGGTAACTATTTGCAACTCCATATCATATCCGATTCCTTTTTCTACCGCATCTCTAAAAGCTTTCTTTATTTTTGGATAACTACTTTTTGCTTCATAAAAATTGAGTGAAGTTTCTACATTTGGTTCATAATCTAGTTCAACTTCATGGATTTTTTTCGTTATATCAGTCCAAATTAATTCTTGCTTAACTAAATCGTATTTCCAACCTCCAACATTGGCAACTTCGTACGTATGATCTAGTAACTGACGAACACGATTAAGATCTCTTTCCAACAAAGTCCTTTGTGTCATATCAACTGCAGTACTCATTACAACAGGATTTCCTTCGTTATCTTTGTCCAAAATATTATTGTATAACCAATATGTTAACGAACCATCTTTCTTAATCAAGCTCATTAAACCAGAATCTTGCTTTTTACTTAAAATCGTCTCTATATAGATTTGATATTCTTTTTGATTAGATTTTGGGATTAATTTTTTAAGATCCAAATCTTTCGATTCTTCTTCAGTATAACCTATCAATTCTAAACCTTTTTTGTTAATGGATAAAATATTACCATCCAAATCGTGAATCGTCATTAAACCAAGCGAAGAATTGAAAAAATTTCTAAACTTACGTTCACTGTTTTCTAGTTCCTCCTTTTTAGAGTTTTCAAGTGTAATATCTCGTCCAAATAAGAAAATCTCGTTATCATACGAAGTGTTTAATTTAGTATACCATTCAACCATTTTTTCTTCTTTCGTTTCTATTGAACACATCAAACATTTGAAGTCAATAGAACCTGAATTAGTTTTCAAATCAGCCAAAAACATTTGAACTTTTTTCTTATCCTTTTCCGAAACAAAGTCTAAGAAATTTTTTGAACGAATTAATTGGTCATTTTTAACTTCTAAAACTTTTTTAAAAGCTGGGTTAATTGATTTCAATACACCATTAATATCAGCAACTCCAATTAAATTATTCGAAATTTTATAGATATTTTGAAAGTAAGCAGCGTCTTTTTTTCGTTTTTTACTGACCAATAATTTTGTAATATTTTTCCCTAATTGAATCAATAAATTGCGTTGTTTTTCGTCTAACGTTCTTGGATAATGATCGTTTACACATAATGTCCCCAAAACATTTCCATTGTCATCAATCAACGGAACACCAGCATAAAACTTAATATTTGCAGCTTTTACTCCAGCAATATTTTTTGCAGGTTCAAATTTCGTCACATCATCAATCACCAAAATTTCTTCTTCCATTAAAGAAAATTGACAAATAGTTTGTTGACGTGGAACAATATCTACATCTATTCCACAATTTGCTTTAATCACTTGATAATTTTCATCAAAAATAGAAATTAACGCAATTGGCGCATTACAAATCAAACTCGCAGCATTTGCAAAAACCTCCAACTCTTCGTCTTTATCATGTCCTTGCAAATTATAATCGTAAACGGCTTGCAATCTTTGCTTTTCGTTCGTTGGGATGTGAAAATTTTCCATTAAAAATTGATCTTATTTAAAAGGTAAGTAGAGGTGGTTAAAGATATTACATAAATCCAAATATTCTAAATCTATTATTTCTAAAAATAAAATCAACCTTTTTATTCATAAAATCATCTCTATTATAACTCTAAACATTAAAAAATATGAAAAATCCAATTCCTTCCAAAAAGAAATTAACAAACAATAATTTCTGTACAAAATGTCAACATAAAATCACTGACTTTTCTAATTTGACAAATGACGAAATTTAGAATGAATTTCAGAAAAGCAACGTTCATTGTGGTATTTTTCATCCAAGTCAATTAGGTCTAAATCTTTTTAAGAAAACGATTTATAATGTCATGATTTTTTCTGATTTTGAATTAATTAGTACTTTAAAAAAAAGATCAAAAACCTAATACAGCTTGCTATATCTATCCATTACCGATCTATAATTCTATAGAAAATGAATCGATTGAATTTAAAATAATTGTTACTTAAAGTTCGAACACAAGAATTCAAAGTTTTCCAATTTACAATTATTAATTAATGGTGAATTGATAGAACGAACTGTAAAAATTGGTAAAGAATACACCATAAAATCCCATGTTCTAAAAGGTTTGCCAATTGATATTCGACTAGCTTCAATCGAAAAAAACATAGAAAATAATAAAAATTATACAAGCAAAAATCTACCAAAAAAACTAAAATTGAATGGAGCAGATTTCGTAGCGGAAGAAATTATTATGGGAGATATTTCAATAGAACCAACAATACAAGGAATAATGGCTATTAAAAAATAGTTTTTTTGCTTTTATGATTATTTTCTTACCTTGCTAACACAAAAGGGAATCGAGTGCAAATCTCGAGCTGTCGCGCAACTGTAAGTAGAGAAAAACTATAAGCCAGACCACTTTTTAGATGATGCTTTCGCGATTGAAGCTCAATCAAAACTACATATATTTTATTATTTGTTGAATTGATTGCACTTGATTTCGAAAGCATTTTTTTATTAAAATTTAGTTTAGTATAAAATGCAAAAAGAAGAAATTCAACACATTATTGATCTTAAAACAAAACCGCTTGGAGCTTTAGGTTTATTAGAAAAAATCGCACTTAAAATTGGTTTGGTTCAGCAAAAAAATCATTTAGAATTAATAAAACCTCATCTGATTGTTTTCGCTAGCGATCACGGAATTGCACAATCTGGTGTTAGTGCGTATCCAGCAGAAGTTACGCCTCAAATGGTTTTAAATTTCCTAAATAATGGAGCAGCTATTAATGTTTTTTGTAATCAAAATGAGATTAATTTAACGATTGTTGACGCTGGTGTAAATTATGATTTCGAGGATTATTCGGTTTTGAAAAATTGTAAAGTAGCCAAATCAACCAAAAATTTCTTGCACGAACCTGCAATGACCTTAGATCAATTGGAACAATGTTTTGATTATTCGAAGACAATTGTGAACGAAATCGCTCAAAATGGAACAAATATTATTGGTTTTGGCGAAATGGGAATTGGGAACACTTCTTCTGCATCGATGCTTGTACACTATTTAACCGATTTACCGCTTGAACAATGTGTAGGACGTGGAACAGGTTTGAATGATGAGCAATTACAAAATAAAATCAATATTCTAAATGAAGCGAAGAATACACATGGGAAAATTACTGATCCAAAAGAAATTTTAGCCACTTTTGGAGGTTTTGAAGTTGCTCAAATGACAGCTGCAATGTTATCTGCTTATGAACATAATATGTTGTTGATGATTGATGGATATATTGCTTCGTCTGCGATTTTGGTTGCGTCTAAATTAAATCCAGAAATTTTAAACAATACAATTTTCTGTCATCAAAGTGATGAATCTGGACATCAATATTTATTAAATTATTTCAACGAAGAACCAATTCTGAACATCAATTTGCGAGTTGGTGAAGGAACGGGGTGTGCGTTGGCTTATCCAATTATCAAAAGTGCGGTAAATTTCTACAATGATATGGCGAGTTTCGACTCTGCAGGCGTGAGTAACAAAGAAACTAAAGTGAAATGCTAAAAAAAGAAATCACTTATTTTTTAACCGCATTGATGTTTTTTACGCGAATTCCGATTCCGTTCAAAATTCCATATAGCAACGAAATCATGAATCAATCACAGAAATACTATGCAGCGATTGGTTTATTGGTTGGCGCTTTTAATGCATTGATTTATATGATTTGTCAATTTATTTTACCTATTGATATCGCCATTATTATCACAATGATTACAAGCGTTTTGTTGACTGGAGCCTTTCACGAAGATGGTTTCACCGATGTTTGCGATAGTTTTGGAGGTGGTTATGGCAAAGAAAAAATCTTGACAATTATGAAAGATAGCCGAATTGGAGCTTATGGTGTAATTGGTGTTATCTTATTGTTGTTATTGAAATTCACATCACTTCAACATATTGCAGAAAATAATTTTTGGTTGATAATTTTCAGCTTGATTGCAGCACATTCGGTTAGTCGCTTTTTTTCTGGAATGATGATTTATACACACGAATATGTGACAGATATCGACAAAAGTAAATCAAAACCGATGGCAAATAAAGCACTTCCAATAAAAAATCTTATCATTAGTTTTCTTTTCTGTCTTGTGCCTTTTATTGTTTTTGGCGAATGGAAATTCTTGTTGATATTACCACTTTGTTACATAGGAAAAGTTTATTTGGGCTGGTATTTCAAAAAATATATTGGTGGATATACAGGCGATTGCTTGGGAACTGTGCAACAAGTTACCGAAGTTTTGTTTTATCTTGGCGTTTTAATTCTATGCAAGTTTCTGTAATTCGACATACAAAAGTTAATGTTCCTTCATCGGTTTGTTACGGACAAACTGATGTGGAATTAGCTGATACTTTTCATCAAGAAGTAGTACAAATTCATACTAAGATCGAAAACGACTTTGAGATAATTTTTTCAAGTCCACTGAGTCGCTGTCAACGATTAGCAGAAACTTTCTCGAATGAAATTATTTTTGATGAACGATTAAAAGAATTCAATTTTGGAGATTGGGAAATGAAATCGTGGAACGAAATTCCTTCGGAAGAAATAGAACCTTGGTACGCCGATTTTGTCGAAACTAAAACACCAAACGGCGAATCAATGCAAGATATTTCTACGCGACTTTTTGATTTTATGGACGAGTTACGAAATGCTCAACACGAAAAAGTGCTGATTGTTGCACATGGTGGAATCATCCGTTTGATGTGGTGTTATTTGTTGCAAATACCAATCAAAAATGCATTCAAAATACCTATAAATTATGGTGAAATGTTTCAGTTTAATTTAGGAAAAACAAATGAGGAAGATTTTATTTTGAGCAAAGAATAAACTACAAACATTTTATCTTTTCTAACGACTTCCATTCATGTTCGATATTGGTCATCAGAATTGCGTTATCAAACTGAACAGAACCTTTTAGAAAGATTGTTTCATTTTCAAAAAAACTTGATTTCACATGTAAAACTTCCAAAGGTTCTACTCCCCAATTATAGGTTTCGAGTTTTAGACCTTCAAAATTATTTCCATTTGGAGAATAACCGACAGAACCATTCTCGAAGAATTTTGAAACTTCATTCAACGTTTCGAAAATCGAATTCGAATTAAATTCAACAGATTTTTTTGCATCAATTTCAATTCGTGTATCGTCAGAACTCGTGAAATCTAAATGATAATTATCGTTTTCTTCTATAACATTAAACTTCGCAAAATAATGTTTCCCAGGAAAAACTCGACCACCAACAAGCGTATTCAATTTTAGAGAAGTATCTCTCATCGGGATATATACACCTTCTTTTGTCACACCATTTTCTTCCCATTCAACCGCGATTCGATGCGCTGCATTTTCAGAATTCACTCCTACAAAATCAGGTAAACCTTTTGGTTTTATATCTTTTAATCGAATCAAACAGATTCCAGCAATTGCTTTTCCTTTGTACAATTTTGGACGAAAAGGTTGAGGTAAAATCGTCTCAATATAGTGTGATTCTACACAAAAATTGATTAACATTCTACGTTCTATAATACCATAAATTGTAGGGATTTTCATAATTTATTCTTTGTAAGTTGTTTCTTGTATTTTCCAATAATTCAACGTCAAATTATCACTATATTTTAAATAAAGTTTAATTTCTCCATTTTGATCAATTTTACCAATTTTTTCTTGAATTAAATAAACCTCCATTTTATCTAAAATTTCATCAGGCTTACCAATCAATTTATAAACCTCATTTTTTGAAGTTCCATTTGAATTATATGAATCAAATTTTAAAACATTATTAACCAAATCATCCAACATCTTATAACGATAATTTTGTCCGTAAACTCCTTCCTCAAAAGGAATCCATTTATCTGATTCAAACTTTTTCTTAGAATTACAACTCATCACAAGAAGAAAAACACCACAAAAAATAAATAATTTCTCCATAAAATAATTCAATTCCCTAATTTCTCAAAAAAAATCAACAAGTCAAATATTTCAAAATTAATTTATTAGAAAAAAGTTGTAAAATTTATTCGAAAAACACTTGCAAAAGTAATATTAATGACCTTATATTTGCACTCACAACGCGGGAATAGCTCAATTGGTAGAGCGTCAGCCTTCCAAGCTGAATGTTGCGAGTTCGAGTCTCGTTTCCCGCTCTTTGAAATATTAAATTCAAAAATCAAATTTTGCCTTGGTGGTGGAATTGGTAGACACGCAGGACTTAAAATCCTGTGTCCATTAGGACGTGCGGGTTCAAGTCCCGCCTGAGGTACTTTTTAATTTGATTTGAAAATTTACGCGGGAATAGCTCAATTGGTAGAGCGTCAGCCTTCCAAGCTGAATGTTGCGAGTTCGAGTCTCGTTTCCCGCTCTGTAAAAGCCGAAGATTAATCTTCGGCTTTTTTTATTTAGAAAAATTTGATTCCTAAAACATAAAAAAACCTCAAACAATCACGTTTAAGGTTTTACTTTTTTATCTAATCGTTGTCTTATTTCGCTTCTTCAGCCAACATTTGTTTATATTTTTTGCCTTCGATTAATCTTTTTTCTGCCCAAATTGTTCCTCCAGGAATAACTGCTGCGATAAAAAAGATCATAAAAATTTTCCAAGACCAATTGTATTTTTCTTTCAATAAATAAACCAATATAATATAAGCTATAAACAATCCTCCGTGTACGCGTCCTGCGTATGTTACCCATGTCGGATCTTCCCAAATATATTTCATTGGCATTGCGATAAAAAACAAAACTATCGCAGAAATAGCTTCTAAATATCCAGTAATTTTAAATAATTTCAACATTCATCTTAAATTTGAAGTCAAAAATAATTTTTAATTTCCACATGAACACTAATAGATATCAGTAAAACAAATACTTAACATCTATTTTATACGTTATTATAAGCAACAATGCGATTTTTAGGCTACATATTCTTCTTTTTGATCCAAACTATTTTACTTTTTGGACAAGAAAAAACATATCATTTTTTACGATATAATGATGATACAAAATCGTATACAAAAGATTTCGAAAGCAAAAATCTTGATTCATCTTTAGATTCGCTTCAAAAAACAGGTTATTATACTTTGACGATTGATTCGATAAAAAATGAAAAAGTTTATCTAAATAAAGGAAAATTGTACCAAACAATTTGGGTGAAAAACAATGAATTGTTCGAAAATAAAAATAATTATTTCCCAACAAATAATTTAGATTCTATTCTAAATAAAATAGCAACAACCAACACTAATCAAGGTTATCCGTTTGCGCAAATAAAACTTGTTCCAAATGGTTTTGAACAAAATGAACAGAAAATTGAATTGGTTTTAGACAAAGGAAATCTGCGAACAATAGATGGTGTAAAATTGGTTGGTTACGAAAAATTATCCAAAGGTTATTTGCGTCATGGACTCAATATAAAAACTAGCGAAGTATACAATGAACAGAAGTTGGCAACAATTTCGACATTAATGCAACAAACCAATTATATTGCAGAAGCGCAATTACCACAAACTTTATTTAAGCCTGATTCTACGATTTTATATTTGTATCCTCGCAAAGTAAATTCAAATTATTTTGATGGTGTTTTAGGTTTTGGAACAGATGATAACGGCGATTTTAGATTGAACGGAAATGTACAACTTTCGTTGAACAACGTGTTCAATAGTTTGGAAGAAATCAGGTTAAATTGGATTGGAACAGCAAATAAAAATACGTCGTTGAATATTGGTGTTAAAGTACCTTATTTGTTCAAATCTGCGATTGGTTCGGAAACGAATTTCAAGCTTTTCAAACAAGATTCTGTTTTTGTGAATTTAGATTTTTCGGAGCGATTATTTTATCAACTCAACCTCAACTCGAATATTGGTGTAAGCGGAATTATACAATCGTCTAACTTTTTGTTGGAAGATGATTCCTATCTAAAATCGAGCTACGACGATTATTCGAAAATTGGTTTTGGTTTGAGTTATCACTATTTCCTGAAACATCCTTTTCGTTTGATGGAAGGAAAATCTATGTTGAATGTTGTGGTAAATTCGATTCGTAAAAAGGAAAAGAATTTTTCGTGGACAGAAGATTTGGAAAATAAAACCGTCAATCAAATTGAAGTTGGTCTAAAAACATTTCGTTTATTCGAATTGTCCAAAAAACATTTCTTAAAAGCTGGTGCAGAATTTAGAGGTTTGCTCACGAAAGACGATGATTTCTCCGAAAACGAATTGTACAGAATTGGTGGTTTCGGAAGTTTTAGAGGTTTTAACGAAGAAAGTATTACAACAAATATGTACGGATTTTTGAGTGCAGATTATCGTTTTGTTCCAAGCGAAGCATTCTATATTGGACTTTTCGCCGATTATGGTTTTATAGATAACAAACGCGCAAATCTGAATACGTCTTTGTTAAGTTTAGGAACTGGAATTTCTTTTTTAACTAAAATGGGAATTTTCAATTTGAGTTATGCAGTTGGTAAAACAGACGAAACTTCATTCGATTTTAAAGAATCTAAAATCCACTTTGGGATATTAAGCCAGTTTTAAAAAAACATTACAAAGTTTATTTATCTGTAACCTACATTTATTTAAATCATATCTGTTTGTAATGTCCGTAAAGAAACTTTTATCACAAACAAGTCTGTTTTAATTTACCAAACGTACTGTGTGAATGAATACTAAGAATTTTTATTAAAAAAACTTTAAATTTTTATAGGTTTATTGTTAACATTTTCGTGAAATTAGCTACTTATAAAATACTCACACAAAATAAATTTAAAAATGCGTAAAATTTTTTATCCAGTTTTAGCTTCAGCTTTATTTTTAGCTTCAGCTCAATTGGTGTCTGCACAAGACAATTTAGTTAATTCTTTGAACAAAAATGTTAGTGAAAATAGTAAAGAAGCTTTCAAATTTACTGACGTTATCAATTTAGCTAAAACTCCAGTAGAAAACCAAGGTTCATCAGGAACTTGTTGGTCATATTCAGGAAATTCTTTCTTCGAATCAGAAATGTTAAGAATGGGAAAACAACCTATTCAATTGTCTCCAATTTTCAATGCGAGAAATACATATGTTGAGAAAGGAAAACAATATGTTCGCATGCACGGTGCAACAACTTTAGGTGACGGAGGTTCTTTCTATGATGTTTTGAATACAATCAAAAAATACGGAGCTGTTCCAACTGAAACTTACACAGGTTTGAATTACGGAACAAAAACAAATCAATTTGGTGAAATGGCTGCAATTCAAGAAGGAGTTTTGAAAGCGGTTGTTGCAAATCCAAATGGTAAATTAACTCCAAACTGGGAGAAAGCCTATACAGCTGTTTTGGATAGCTATTTAGGAGAATATCCAAAAGAATTCACATACAACGGAAAAAAATACACACCACGTACATTTGCTGATCAAGTGGTAGGAATTAATCCAAACGATTATGTTGCGATTACATCTTTTAAAGATCACGACTATTACAAACCGTTTGTATTAGCGATTCCTGATAACTGGGCGTACGAATCTTTCTACAATGTTCCGATGACAGAGATGACTGATAACATTGATTATGCTTTGAAAAACGGATTTACAGTTGCTTGGGCAACAGACGTTTCTGAAAAAGGATTTAGCTGGAAAAATGGTGTAGCGTATGTACCAGAAGTTGATTTTGCAGATATGAATGCGCAACAAAAAGCAGATATGTTCAAAGGTCCAAAACCAGAAAAAGTAATTACAGAAGATATGCGTCAGGCTGCTTTTGATGATTACCAAACGACTGATGACCACGGAATGCACATTGTTGGTATTGCAAAAGATCAAAACGGAAAAGATTACTACATCGTGAAAAACTCTTGGGGTTTAACTAACGATTACGAAGGATATCTTTATGTAACAAAAGCTTTTGTTCAGTACAAAACAACAAATATTTTAGTTCATAAAAACGGTGTTCAAAAACAAACGTTGAAAAAATTAGGATTATAATCTTAATTTATATAATAATGAAAAGCTGTCTTATGAGACAGCTTTTTTTGTTTAAAAACGAATATTTCAAATGGTTTGATGTACTTTTGCAGTCTAATTTTTAGTCAATAAATATGCCTCAAAATGTAACAATACGCATATCTCCTACAGAAGCTGCAAACGAGAAACTTCTGAAACAACGTTTAGCATCTGCTGTTAAAACAAAACCAGAGAATATCAATGCTTACCAAATTATTCGTCGCTCTTTAGATGCACGAAGCCGAAATATTATTTCCCAATTACAAGTCAATGTTTTTGTAAATGAAGAATTCTCTGATGCTTTCGAGTTTCATCCAAATCTTCAAAATGTAGAAAACAAACACGAAGTTTATATTGCTGGTGCTGGTCCTGCTGGATTATTTGCTGCGTTAGAATTAATAGAACAAGGTCTAAAACCAATTATCATCGAGCGTGGTAAAAATGTTCGTGATCGTCGTCGTGATTTAGCAGCAATGAATAAAGAAGGAAAAGTAAATCCTGAATCAAACTATTGTTATGGCGAAGGTGGCGCTGGAACTTATTCGGACGGAAAATTATATACGCGTTCTACAAAACGTGGAAACATTCTGAAATCATTGCAATGGTTTGTCCATTTCGGTGCAACAGAGCGTATTTTACAAGAAGCGCATCCACATATCGGAACAAATAAGTTACCTGGGATTATCGCCAACATGCGCGAAGCAATTATCGAATGTGGTGGTGAAGTTTGGTTTGATACAAAACTAACGGATATTATCATCGAGAATAATCAAATCAAAGGAATTGAAATTAATCATGATAAAAAAATTAAAACTTCTTCTTTGATCTTAGCAACGGGACATTCGGCTCGTGATATTTTCAGAATGTTAGATGAAAAGAAAGTTTTAATCGAAGCAAAACCTTTTGCATTAGGCGTTCGTGTAGAACATCACCAAAGTTTGATTGATTCTGCTCAATATCATTGTCCAATCGGAACAGAACGCAACGAATTTCTTCCGCCAGCCTCGTATTCATTAGTTTCTCAAGAAGCAGGTCGCGGCGTTTTCTCTTTTTGTATGTGTCCCGGTGGAATTATCGCGCCCGCATCTACAGACGAAGGAGAATTGGTAGTAAATGGTTGGTCACCTTCTAAACGTGACGGATTCTTTGCAAACTCGGGAATGGTTGTAACAGTTGATGAAAAAGATTTTGCTAAATATGGTTTTACTGGACCTTTGGGTGGAATGAAGTTTCAACAAATGGTCGAGCAAAAAGCGTGGCAAGTTGGTGAAGGTAAATTAAAAGCTCCCGCACAACGAATGACTGATTTTGTTTCAGGGAAATTATCCAATTCATTAAATGATTGCTCGTATTTACCAGGTTTAACATCAGGTTTATTGAGCGAAGTTTTACCAAAAGAAGTTCATCAATCTTTGAAATTAGGTTTCCAAACATTTGGTAAAAAAATGAATGGTTACTATACCGAAAATGCAAATATTGTGGCAACAGAATCAAGAACTTCTTCGCCTGTTCGTATTCCGAGAAATGAAGAAACCTTAGAACATACGCAAGTTGCTGGTTTATTTCCTTGCGCTGAAGGAGCTGGTTACGCTGGTGGAATTATTTCTGCCGCAATGGACGGAGCAAAAGTTGCAATTGCTGTGAAGAATTTTATCGGAAAATAGTTTTATATTTAATACTCAAAATAAAATACAGATGTCAAGCTGAACTTGTTTTAGCTTCACATCTTTAGGAATGATGAATTTAGAAAAAGTAAATAATTTCAAATTTTTATTGATTTCAGTAGTACTGATTTTGATAGGTTATTCAATCAACTTAATCGGTTGGAATATTGGAACAATTACAATTGCTTATTTTGGATTAGGTTTATTCTTTTTAGGAATTATTTCATTCATCATTTTACTATTTTTAGCTTTAATTAAAATTGTTAATAGAATTTAATGAATCTCTTAAAATCTATACTATTTGTCGGTTTAGGTGGCGCTTTTGGTAGTGTTGCAAGATTTTTAATTTCGTACGGAATCGGAAAATATTATTCACAACCTTTTCCATTTGCTACGTTTTTGACAAATATTATCGGTTGTTTTTTGATTGGCACTTTATATGGATATTCAATCAAAAATGGTTTAGGAAATACCTATTTCAATTTTTTACTGATAACTGGATTTTGTGGAGGTTTCACGACATTTTCAAGTTTTTCGTATGAAAATTTCAACTTAATTCAACAACAAAATTACATCACACCAATTATTTATATTTTTTTGAGTGTACTCATTGGTTTACTCTTTACAATGATTGGTTTTAGATTAACAAAATAACTCTATATCGAAAATAGTTTTCTCTTATTCGTTTTAATGTATTACTTTTAAGCAACTTAAAAAATTAATACATGAGGAAATCTATTTTGATCTGCGGAATCATTTTTGGTTCTGTATTTACTCACGCACAATTAAAAACAGTGAAAAAAACTGACAATAAAGGATATACCTACGAAATGGTAGAAAATGATCCTTCGAATACAAGAATTTATACGCTAAAAAATGGTTTGAAAATCTATTTGGCTCAAATAAAAGACGAACCAAGAATCCAAACTCATATAGCTGTAAAAACAGGTTCTAACAACGATCCAGAAGACAATACTGGTTTGGCTCACTACTTAGAGCATATGGTTTTTAAAGGAACTTCTAAAATTGGAACACAAAATTGGGCTGTTGAAAAACCTTTGATCCAACAAATTTCAGATTTATACGAACAGCACAAAGCAGAAAAAGATCCTGCAAAAAAAGTAGAAATCTATAAAAAAATTGATCAAGTTTCGCAAGAAGCATCCAAATATGCTGTGGCAAACGAATACGATAAATTAATTTCATCTTTGGGAGCATCAGGAACTAATGCACATACATCTTTAGAAGAAACAATTTATCATAATAATATTCCGAATAATGAATTAGAGAAATGGTTAACAGTAGAATCTGAGCGCTTTAGTGAATTAACTTTACGTCTTTTTCATACTGAATTAGAAGCCGTTTACGAAGAATTTAATCGTTCACAAGACAATGATGGACGTTTAGTTTTTTATAAAATGATGGAAACATTGTTTCCAAAATCGCATTACGGAACACAAACAACTATTGGAACTTCAGAACATTTAAAAAATCCATCAATGGTTGCAATTCATAATTATTTCGATAAATATTATGTAGCGAGCAATATGGCTGTGATGTTGATTGGTGATTTCGATTTTGATACGGCTGTTCCAATGATTGACAAATATTTTGGAAATTATGCTACAAAAGCAGCTCCTGCACAATATGTTGCAAAAGAAGAGCCGATTAAAACAATTGTAACAAGCGAAGTTTTTAGTCCATCTTCGGAACGTGTTCAGTTTGCTTACCGTTTTAACGGAGCAAAAAGTTCTGATGCAAAATATGTAACATTAATTGATTATATTTTAAGTAATTCTACAGCTGGATTAATCGACTTAAATATCAATCAACAGCAAAAAACATTAGGAGCAGGAAGCTCTTCTTCTTTCTTTAGAGATTATGGTATGCATTCTTTTTCTGGATCTCCAAAACAGGGACAAAGTTTAGAAGAAGTACGTGATTTATTAATTGCTCAGATTGAAAAAATCAAAAAAGGGGAATTTGATGATTGGATGATAGAAGCAGTTGTAAATGATTTAAGAAAATCTCGTATGAAAAGCTGGGAAAATACTCGTTCTTTAGCAGCAAGTTTGTACAAATCATATATCAATGATGTTCCTTGGGCAGAAGTTGTCGATCAATACGATGATATGGGTCGTGTAACAAAGCAAGAACTAATGGACTTTGCAAAGAATAATTATACGAATAATTATGTAATTGTTTACAAACGTCAAGGTGAAAACAAGGATTTGGTACGTGTTTCGAATCCTGGAATTACGCCAATTCAATTGAATCGTGATGCTGAATCTACTTGGTACAAAGATTTCATGAAGATTAAATCAAGTGAGATTAAACCAGTTTTTGTTGACTTCAAAAAAGAATTGAACGAAAGTAAAATCAAGAATGCAAAATTCACTTCGATTCAGAACAAGACAAACGATATTAGCTCTGTTTACTATATCGCGGATATGGGATCAGACAATAACAAAAAGCTTGGTTTAGCGATTAATTACTTAAATTATTTAGGAACGTCCAAATATTCGCCAGAAAACTTGAAAAAAGAGTTTTATAAAATTGGTGTTGATTATGGAGTTAATCCTGGTACAGAAAGAACTTCTGTTTATATCACAGGTTTACAAAAGAACTTAACAAGCGGAATCAAATTATTTGAACATCTTTTAAGTGATGCCGTTGCAAATAATGAATCTTACCAAGAATATGTGAAAACAATCTTGAAATCAAGAGAAAATTCAAAAAAGAACAAAAACGTGATTTCTTCTTTGTTGAACACTTATGCGCAATATGGACCAAATAATCGCTCGAGAGATATTATTTCTGAAGCTGATTTGAAAGCTATTGATCCAAAAGAATTAACGCAAATCATCAAAGATTTCTTTAATTACAAGCACCAAATTTTCTATTACGGAAATAATGAAGCGGAAACGAAAAAAGCAATTGAACAAAATCATAATTTCGGGAAAAATTTAGATTATCCTAAGAAAAAAGAATATCCACAACCAGCTACAGATGGCAAAGTATATTTTGCTCCTTACGATATGGTACAAGCGGAAATTAATTTCTTTGCTCGTGATACTAAATATGATCCAACTTTGTTGACATCTACAGGAATTTTCAATGAGTATTTTGGTGGAGGTTTGTCATCTATCGTTTTCCAAGAAATTCGCGAGTCTAAATCATTGGCTTATTCTGCTGGTTCTTATTACATTAATGCAAATAAAAAAGATAATTACAATTATGTAAGAGCTGTAATTGGAACACAAGCAAACAAATTGCCACAAGCTGTTGACGCAATGAAAGAATTAATGAATAATATGCCAAAAGCAGAAAATCAATTCAATAATTCTAAACAAGCAGCACTTAAGCAAATCGCTACAAGTCGTTATACAAAAGCAAATGTGTTCTTTTATTGGTTATCATTACAAGATAAAGGTCTAAATTATGATATCAATAAAGATATTTACGATCAAACATCTAAATTAACATTAGAACAATTGGATCAATTTTTCCAAAAACATATCAAAGGTCAAAACTTCAATGTTGGTTTAATTGGTAAGAAAGAAAACTTAGATTGGCCATCTGTTGAAAAACTTGGACAAGTAAAAGAATTAACGTTAGAAGAGCTGTTTAACTACTAATAATCAGAAATTATAAAAACCAATAAACGCGTTTAGGAAATCCTATAACGCGTTTATTTTAAAAACTAACCTATGAATGAATAATCACTCAAAAACCAAATAAGGCTCAATTTCCCTAAACTTTTCTTCACTTATCGCATAACATCTTTTCAATGTTTTTGCATCTTTAAAACTCCCACCTAACGAACGTTTAAAATTAAGAATCGTATTTACTTGTTTCTCTGTGAAACCACGTTTCATCCAATCCTCATGACTCAAATTATTTGGATTAAACTTACCTTTTATTTCTATTTTTTCTGCTACTTTATCTTCACTTTTTGACTGTTCAACTTTTGGCTGCTCAGCTTTATAAATTACATTTTCAGGTAAATCAATATAAGATTCCATTTCTGCATATTTTTCGTCCGAAATCATATAACATTTTTTCAATTGTTCTTTCGATTTAAACTGACCTCCCAAAATATTTTTATATTTCATAATTGAAGCAGCTTGTTTAGACGAAAAACCTATTTTTTGCCAATCATTTTCAGAATAACTATTTGGATTAAATTTTACATATTGAATCTTTTTACCACTTTGTTTTTTCTCATTTTTTTCATCTTCCTTTGATTTTTCTGGTAACAAAATATACGTTTTCATCTCTGCATATTTCGCATCATCAATCACAAAACATTTCCTCAATTGCTCTTTCGAGGTAAACTTTCCTCCAACAATCTGTTTATATTTCATGATTATTTCTGCCTGTTTTGGCGAAAAACCAAGTTTTTCCCAGCCTTGTTGTGGCAAATCATTTGGATTGAAATTTTTGTAAACTATTTTAGTTTTTGGTGATGAATAATCTATAAAACTCGATTTAGATTGTTCTGGTAAAAGAACAAAAGGAGCTAATTCATTATACTTTCCTTCATCGATAACATAACATTTCTTAAGCTGTTCTTTCGATGTAAATTCTCCACCAACAATTCCTTTATATTTCAAAATGACTTCGGCTTGACGTTCCGAAAACCCTAAATTCATCCAATCTTCTAAAGATAATTCGTTTGGGTTAAAGGGTTTGATTGAATCTTTTACTTGTTTATTTGAAGTAGAATTAAATGTATAATTTTTCGGAGTTTTTTGATAATTTGCTAGCAAAGCTTTATCTGCTTCTGATAATTGATATGTTTCTTTTTCAACTGAAATATGTTGAAAAATCTCAAATAACAAAATCAAAACAAATAATAAATACAAGCCAAATCTTTGCGATTTATTCAGGTAAAAAGTAGATTTTTTTAAATATTTCATCTTGGTTGGAAAAGAAGTGAAAATAATATCCTTATCAAACACTCACGATATCGAAAACGACATAACCATCAAATATTTAACAAATTAAGAAATCTAAAATTAATAAAAGGTTTTAAGTATTTGTAAATATTTTTTACAAATCAAAAACCGATTTTCGTTTGATAACAAAACAATCTTTTACCCAAAAAAAGAATAACATAATAAAATAACCAATAAAGGTTAAACCGAAAGTTGCAAAGGTTAAATAAATGAAAATCAAACGTAATTTTGCAACGCGAATTCCCAATTTGTCTGCAAATCGCGAAATCACATTAAACCATTCTGTTTCAGTAAAATTCCTAATTTGATCTTTCATTTAACGTAAAATTTGTTGTCCGATAGCGCAATTTAAACATTTTTTTTCGGAGCAATATCTTTTTTTAAGTTGAATTAATTGTTGAGAATCTTTTGCGGTTTTATTTTCAAAACCAATTCGTTCAAATTCATCTAAAATCGAGTTATTTTCCGCTTCCATTTCATTTAATAAATCCAAATAAAAATCAATTTCTACCTCATCTTTTTGTCGCTCAAAAGCATAACGAATCGGAATAATAGAATTGATGAGCAAATTATTTATTTTATCTTTTGAAAGATTTTTGAGTTGAAATTTTGATTCGTTCTTAAATGTATAATGCGTTTCCCAAAAAGAATTTAATTCCAAATTTTCGAAGATTTTATAAAATTCTTTCAAATTTTTTGGCTGAATAATTTCAGAAAACAAACTTTGATAATTCACATAAATCGATGCTAATTGCGCCAAACGAATCGTCGGAAAACCAATTGGTCGCATTTTCGAAAATCGGAACAAACTATTTTCAATTGATTCTAATTGATATTTATTTTTCAGGAATTGATATTCGTTTTTTAATTGCTTAGAATAATCATTCTCATAGTTTTCTTCTAAAAAACTGGCTTGTCCAAAAAACAAGGCTTCAACTTTTTGGGCATTAAATTGTATTTTTTGCAAAACTTTGAACGGAAAAGAATTTGCCCAAATCTCAAAAGTTTCTACATTAACTTTTAATCCAAAATTCTTTGCCAAACTTTTGAACAATGTTTCTTCCCAATTGGAATTATTGTGTTCTAAAATTTGTACAATATCGTTTGTTTTTTCTTCGAAACGTTCGATTAAAATTCGTTCAAACCAAAAAGAAAATTGCTTCAAATCAATTGAATCTAAAAATTCTTCACAATAAATTTTATCCAACTTAGAATTAATAATATTTTGATAATTAAAAACAATTTCCGGTTTTACAAAATCTTGTAAAATCAAAGTTTGTACATTACGTTGACGCAAAATATCAACTTCACAATCGTGATTCCATACAACATGCAAAATCACATTTTGATACGATAAATCATTCGAATGTTGATGAAAATTCCAATCCGAAGAATTGACATGCATTTCGACACTTCCAATCCACAATTTATCGCCAATGATGATTTCTGCTTCCAAAAAATCTGGCCCAGCATGATGGTTTAACTTTCCAACTTTCACAATTTCAATGAAATCTCCATGAAAAGTTTGTAAGCTTTGATGTGAAAATTGATTCAATTTCCAAATATGATGTAGAAAAATTTCTTTCATAGACAAAAGTTAATCAATGAATTATAAAAAATCATTAAAATAAATACTTATTTTTTTTAAATTAATTAAACGTTTGTTTAACTTTGCGCGTTCAATTTTTATAAGATGAAATTAAGTGAGAAGCAAATAGAAATTTTGGGCGCGGCTGAACGAGTTTTTGGAAGACGAGGAATTGATGCTGCAAGTGTTCGAGAAATTGCAAAAGAAGCAAACATTAATATTGCGATGATTAGCTATTATTTTGGATCAAAAGATAAATTGGTCGAGAATTTATTTAGTTGGCGTATCACAACTTTCAATGAATCATTGGCCTCAATTTCACAAAATTCTACACTTTCTCCATTTGAAAAGTTACAGTCAATCCTAAAAGCTTATTTGAATAGAATTTTGGATAAACCTGAATTTCATCGAATTATGGCAAGAGAATATTCGAAAAGAGATTCAATTTTAGAAATTGATTGTAAAGTCAATGACTTAAAAACAAAAAATTTAGAATATATCACAAATATTATTAGTGAAGGATATTCTGAAGGCGTTTTTAAAAGAAAAGCTCCTGCCGAAGCTGTTGTAATGGTAGTTATTGGTGGAACATCTTATTTGATTTTGAACGAAAAAACATATATGAAACAATGGGGATTATCTTCTCATGAAGAGTTTACAGAACATATTCACGAAGAATATTACCCTTATTTAATAGATTCTTTAAAAGCAATTTTACTATACGATGAAAAATAAAATTTTCTTACCGATTTGTTTAGTTGTTGCTACTTTCGCTCATGCGCAGGAAACCAACGTTTCTTTGCAGGAAGTTATTCAACAAAGTTTGCAGAACAACAAATCTGTGAAAGTTGCCGAAGCTGCTAAAAATACAAGTGAGTATAAAGTACAAAGCGCGAAAAACAATCGTTTACCAGACATTTCGTTGAGTGGACAATACATGCATTTGTTTACGACAACAAATGTAGACATCAAACTTCCGATGCAATCTTCTGGTGGAGGAATGGGAGTTGAACCGAGCCAATTATTATTAGGACAAGCAAGTGCTTCTGTCCCTGTTTTTGCTGGATTTAAAATTAAAAATGCAATCAAAAGCAGTGAATTGATGGTTGATTTATCAAACTTACAAATCGAAGCAACAAAAGAAAATGTGGTTTGGCAAGCTATTAATTTATATTTTGGATTGTACAAAACGCAACGTTCTATCGATGTTTTGAATGAAAACTTAGTGAGAGCAAATCAACGTGTGAAAGATTTTCAAAACTTTTTGGATAACGGAATCATCGCGAGAAATGATTTGTTGAGAGCAAAATTACAAGCATCGAATGTGCAAGTTGCAATTGATGAAGCCGAAACGCAATACAAAAACATTAATTACCGATTGAATTTATTGACTGGACAAGACGAAAGTAAAATCGTTCATGTTGATAATGTAGAAACCTTGAAAACCATCAATCAAAATTCTCAAGATTACGTCAATCGTACAGATGTTAAATCATATGATGTAAAAAATCAGATTGCTGATAGTCAAATCAAAATTGCGAAAGCAGCTTATTACCCTCAATTAGCGGTTTCAGCTGGATATATTGCGATGGATATTGATAAAGTTGCTTCGGTTACAAATGCAACAAATGTTGGTGTTGGATTGAAATATGATTTATCTTCTTTGTATAAAAATAAAGCAGAAGTTGAAATTGCAAAAGCTCAGAAATTAGAAAATGAGATGCAAAAAGAAACGACAATTGATAAAGCTAAAGTTGAAATGAACGAAGCTTTTCAAAAGTATGATTTAGCAAAAAAGAAAAATAATGTTTACAAAGAAGCTGTAGAACAAGCGAACGAAAACTACAGAATTGTAAAAGATAAAAATGACAACGGATTGGCTGATACAGACGATTTATTAGAAGCAGATGTACAACAATTGCAAGCAAAAATCAATCAAGTTGTCGGAGATGCTGACGAACAATTAGCGATCTACGAATATTACTATACTACAGGAATTTTATTAGAAAACGTACAATAACACCTCTCGATATGGAAGAAAATAATCAAGAAAAGAAAAAAATAAATTCAAAATTTATCATCGTTTTAGGAGCATTAATCATCCTTGGAGGTGGATATGGAGTTTATAAATATTTACACGGACAAGCGCACGAAATTACTGATGATGCACAAATTGAATCAAAAATAACACCTGTTATACCTAAAGTTTCAGGATACATTCAGAAGATTTTAGTAGAAGATAACCAAATGGTTCACAAAGGTGATACATTAGTTGTTTTGGACGGATCTGAATTTGCCTTGAAATTGCAACAATCGCAAGATGCTTTATTACAAGCAGAAGGTCAATTAGGAGTTGCTCACGCAGGTGTTTCTCAAGCTGGTGCAGCAATTGGAGTGACAGAAGCTGGTGCTGTTGCAGCAAATACAACAATCGAAACAGCTCAAGCAAGTGTTAATACAGCTCAAGCAAATGTAGAAGCAGCAAAAGTACAAGTTTGGAGAACGAAAAATGATTTTGATCGTTACAATAAATTATACCAAAATCAATCGATCACAAAACAACAATACGAGCAAGCTTTAGCAGCAAAAGAAACAGCTGAAAAGCAATTGCGAATTGTACAAGAACAATTAGGTGTTTCTCGTGCTCAATTAGCTTCTACAGCAAAACAAGCGCAAGCTACAGCAAAACAAGTGAACACTTCGAAAGCGCAAGCTGATGCTTCAAAAGCACAAATAAAAGTAGCGGAAGCAGCAATAGGTCAAAGCAAAACAAACATCGATAATGCAAAATTATATTTGTCTTATACGTATGTAATTGCAGCTGAAGATGGACAAGTTTCTAAAATTAATTTACAACCAGGACAATTGGTTCAAGCTGGTCAATCTTTGTTTAATATTGTGACTACAAATAATATTTGGGTTGTGGCAAATTACAAAGAAACTCAATTAGAAAAAATTAGAGTTGGACAAGAAGCCATCATCAAAGTAGATGCATATCCAAACCACGAATTCAAAGCGAAAGTAACGTCTTTATCTCCTGCAACTGGTGCTAAATTTGCGTTATTACCTCCAGATAATGCGTCTGGTAACTTCGTAAAAACAGTTCAACGTCTTCCTATTAAAATCGAATTTATCGATCAAAAAGACGAAATGTTGAAAATGATTCGTCCAGGTATGAACGTGGAAGCTGATATTCTTTTAAAATCGAATACTTCTGCAAAGTAATAACACCTATTCAGAAAAATTATGGAAGAAAATAATTTAGTTGAATATGGTGCAAGACGTGTAATCATCACCATTACCGCCATCATGTGTGCATTGTTAGAGATTGTTGACACAACAATTGTTAACGTTGCGATGAATGACATGAAAGGTAGTTTGGGTGTCTCTTTAACTGATATTGCGTGGGTGGTTACCGCTTACGCAATTGCCAATGTAATTGTAGTACCGATGACCAGCTGGTTGTCGCAACAATTTGGACGACGCAATTATTTTGCGGCTTCGATTATCATTTTTACAGTTGCCTCATTTCTTTGTGGAAATGCAACAACGTTGTGGGAAATTATCTTGTTCCGATTTATTCAAGGACTTGGTGGTGGAGCACTGTTGGTAACTTCGCAAACCATCATTACCGAAAGTTATCCACCCGAAAAGCGTGGTTTAGCGCAGGCAATTTATGGAATGGGAGTTATTGTTGGTCCTACGCTTGGTCCGCCTTTAGGAGGTTATATTATTGATAATTGGTCTTGGCCATATATATTTTACATCAATATTCCGATCGGGATTATTGCCGTATTGTTAACGATATCATTTGTTCGTAGCCCAAAATATGCAGAGAAATCAAAACTAAGTCAAGTCGATTTCTTGGGAATTATTTTGTTAGCCATTGCAGTTGGATCGTTACAATATGTATTAGAACACGGACAACAAGACGACTGGTTCTCAGATTCGACAATTGTAACCTTGAGTATCGCAAGTTTCTTCGGATTCATTTTATTTGTTTGGCGAGAATTAGTTTTCAAACATCCAATTGTAAATTTACGTGTACTGAAAGATAGCAACTTAGCAGTTGGTACTATTTTATCCTTCATCTTAGGATTTGGATTATATGGATCGACATTCATTATTCCAATTTATACACAATCAATCTTAGGATGGACTGCAACTGATGCAGGTTTATTATTAATTCCTTCGTCGTTGATGACTGCATTCATGATGCCAATCATCGCAACAATGTTACAAAAAGGTGTACCACCAAAATACATGGTTGCAGGAGGATTCTTTATCTTTTTCTGTTACAGTTTTTGGTCATACAAAATCTTAACACCAGACACAGGTTCCGAGCATTTCTTTTGGCCATTAATTGTTCGTGGAGTTGGATTGGGATTATTATTTGTACCTGTTACCACACTTTCACTTTCAAGTTTGAGAGGGCAACAAATTGGTGAAGGAGCTGCCTTTACAGGAATGATGCGTCAGTTAGGAGGATCTTTTGGTATCGCGATTATTACAACATTTATTTCTCGTTGGACAGTTGGACACCGAACAAATTTAGTTTCGCATCTTGATACATCCGATTTTGATGTACAAAAACATATTCAGAATTTACAAATGAGCTTCATTAGTAAAGGTTTTGCCCCAAATGAAGCATTAAATAAAGCCTATAACCTACTCGATTTACAAGTTACCAAACAAGCAACTGTGTTAACTTATATGGATGTTTTCTTGTATTTGGGTGTAGTTTTCCTAATCTGTATTCCATTTATTCTGTTCTTTATCAAAAAAGGAGCAGGTAAAGTAATCAGTGCAGGACATTAAAAAAGAATAATTATTTTAATTTTCAGTTTTTTATAAATGTAAAATCTATCTCAATTTATTGGGATGGATTTTTTTTATTTGATTGATTCTGTAATTTTCTTTTCATCTAATCCAAAATCTGCTAGAATAAGTTTTCCTTCTGGATTAAAAAGATAAAAAGTTGGTGTACCGATAATCTTGTATTTTGTATAAGTACCTCCTGTTCTACCTTCTTTATCCCAAAGCGAAATCCAATCTTCTGCATGTTTTAAAAGAAAGTTTTTATAACCAATTTCTTCTTTATCTACATAGAAACTTACAATTTCTAACTTATCAAGATTATTAGTCTTTATTTGATCTAAAACAGGAATAGATTCTAAAGAGAATCCACAATAAAAAGTTGTAAAATCTAATAACACATATTTTCCTTTGAAATAATCTGAAAAATTAACTTTTTTATTTGATTGATTATACGCCATAAAATCTATATAACTGTCGCCAATATTTAACTTTTCTGTATTAATATCTGTCATGATAGATTTGTAATAGGCTGATTTTTTATATTTAGATTCTAACTTATTCATCAAATCAATTAAAACTTCTTTTGACAATTCTGTCTTGTATGAATTAACTAATGAAAGTGTATAGTATGAATTTATATTATCTTGATAAAATTGAAGACTATTCTTTGCAAATTCATTATCTAATGCAGTTATTTTACCATAAGGTTCTACTTTACCCCAGTATGCTTTTTGTAAACTATCATTCCATTTATTTTGTTCACGAAGCGACATCATATCAGTTAAAAATTCTCGTCGTTTTATCGTATAATCTTTATCAAACTGAGCATATTTATACCTCATCTCGTCATACTCAGATCCAGAAGTTTTTACATCATAAGGAAAATCTTTTTTTGTGGCATTTAGTGTAATTTTTTCATTACCAATAAAAAGAAGTGCAGAATGATAATCTTTTCCATTTTTGACTGTAATATAAACCGAAGATGGAACCTCTTTTAATTTTCCTTCTAATTTATAACCCCCTTTAACTAATACGACACTATCAATAGGAGCATTATTAATACTTATTTTGACCAATGCATTTTCATCAAATCCATCAAGTTTTCCAGAAATAGTAAATTGTTTTTGAGCAAATAAGTTTGTAAAAACAAATAAGATAATTAGTGTTAATAGTTTAGTCATTATTATGTAGTTAATTATTTATAAATCTAATTAAATATTTCGAAAAATCATCTCAAAAAAACCTCCACCCAAGCAATTTGGGTGGAGGTTTTATTATTCAATAATTAACGTTTAGTATTTTTACAATTTCGGCTCGTTTGTTTACTTGTTCAACTTGCAGGCAACACACTATTTCTTGCTGCTTTCACAATCTCATTCAAATCGTGGTACAAATTAGACCAATCCGGTACATCTTTCATTGCTGTAATTAGATTGAGGTAAGATCGCAGTACTTGTTCCAATTCTTTTCGAGAAGATGACGCACTCGATATTTGACGAAGATCTGCATTAGCCTCTGCTTGTTGCGCAAATAACATCTCAAAATCGGTATGTTTTGTTTTCAAATCATCAAAAGCTGATACAAGCGATAAGTTAATAATACGCAATGTATTATCTGGCTTTTCTAATTCTTCGATAAGCTTCTTCAATTGAGCTGTTTCGGCAGAATAACTCAATCTGTCTAAATCCAGTCCAAACATTTGGAAAACTTTGTACAAAGCTTCCGCATCTTGATAGTTCGCGACAGAAGTCAATTTACGATAACCATTCAAGAAAGCCTTCATGTTACTAAATGCAACATCTCTCTCTTTATCCGCTGTCGCCACCTCTTTTCCTTTTCCGCTATAGGTCAACTTTGTGTATACCGTGTCGTAGTTTTGATAACTCGCAATAAGCGACAGCAACAAAGGGTGGTTCTCTACAATGGTGTAATTTCCGGCTTGAGAAGAGTTGATAGTTCGCTGCGCTAATGTCGCCAGATTTTTTGTCGATAATTTTTGTAAATTAATTTTCATAACAGGTTAATTAAGTGTTTATAATTCATTTATTTTTAATGTTTTATAAATATAGTCAATATATTATTAATCAATATAACCTTACAGATATTACAAACAAACTTGTTTTAGATGAATGTAATCTTACATTTATTACAAACAGACTTGTTTTAGATGAATGTAACCTTACATTTATTACAAACAGACTTGTTTTAGATGAATGTAACCTTACATTTATTATAAACAGACTTGTTTTAGATGAATGTAATCTTACGTTTATTACAAACAGACTTGTTTTAGACGAATGTAATTTTAGAAACAATTATATTTACAAGAAATTAGTTATATACAAGCTTTCCAAACATTACACTGAATGAACTCAACAGAAAATCTATTTTTTGAAATAAAAAGTCAAGGAAATTTTATAAGAATTTCGACAAAAAATCTAATAAACTATAACTCAGAAATTGATTATGATAATAATTGGATTAATTGTTATATTGAGGTTAAAGGAGGAGCATTTCAAGGTAAATATTCAGCTGAAATTCTAACAATAACTTTTGAAGATTTTAAACAAAAGCTCGCAATTTTATATAATAAATTAGATGGAAAAGTAATATTTTCTGATTTAGAAAAATATTGTAAAATTGATATTTCAGGAGATGGTTCTGGTAAATTAAGAGCAAGTATTGAGTGTAATGATAAATCGGGTATATATTCTGCGAATCTAACTTTTGATATTGATTTTGACCAAACTTTTCTTAAAGATATAATTAACCAACTCAATCAAATTACCAAAGCATTTCCAATAATTGGTGATTTTAATATATCTAATAAATACGATGTATTATAATAAAAAATAAGACTAAACAGTATTCTAATATGAAAATATTCAATTTTCTTTTCTTTATTTTAATTATTTTAACTTTAAACTCTTGCTTTTTAGCAATTACAGGAGCTCCACATTCTCACTCATATAAAGAAATTTCTGACAAAAATGATTTAAAATTAAATGTATTTTGTACGTACTTAATCAAACAGATTAAAATAGGAAATGTAAATCCAAATGATTCAATTTATATTCAATCATCGAGCTTAAAAAAATTAAATGAAAGAAAATTATTAAATCATAATGATTTATCCGATTCAATGAGATTTTACAATTTGAGAATTGGAGATATTAAATTCCATAGTAAAAAAAGAAAAGATACTATCAATATTATAAGAATAACTAGTAATGGAGATAAAACGGTTTACAAATTCCTTTTAGACTCAAGCGACAAAGAAAATTAGAAAAAAAATCCTTGTCAAGATTCAAAACTTTGACAAGGATTTTATTTTTCTAACCATTAACCGCTCTAAAAAAAGCGTCTAATTTCTTTTCGTCTAATTTTCCATCAGTTCTTACACCGCTACAAATATCTACGCCAAAAGGCTGAACAACATCAATCGCTTCACGAATATTATCAGGATGAAGACCGCCAGCCAAAAATAGAGGAATGTTAATTTCTTCTCTAATTTTTTTGGTAATCGCCCAATTGTGCGTGCGCCCTGTCCCTCCCAGTTCTTTTACTTGTAAGTTAGGATTTCCGCTATCCAACAAAATAGCGTCTACAAACTGAGATTTCTCTACCGCTTCCGTTACCGAATTTTCATCAATCACATGAATCACTTGTACCAACTTTACCCAAGGTAATTCGTTTCTCAAAATTTGATATTCTTCGTTTTTCAGCTCATCTACTAACTGAATTGTATTTGTATAAACTTTTTTATAATGGTGAATAATTGTTTCTGCTGTTGTTTCACTTGTTAATAAAAACGAAGCTAATGTTGGTGGAATAATTTTAGTAATATCTTTGATTAAATCATCACCAATTACTCCAGGTCCGCTTGGCATATTACCCACCAAACCCAATCCATTTGCTCCATATTTTATTGCTTGTTGTGCTTCTTCTTTGCTACTAATACAACAAATCTTAACTCTTGTTTTCATCATATTATTGATTTTACTTTTAAATATACCTATTATTCATTTTAATTAAAAATTCGTCAATTCGAGTGATTTTTAGAAACAGAGTGAATAAAAATTGTATCGAGAATAGAATTTTATCATTAAAAAACTATTCTCGATACAAAATTCTTACAGAATTCCACTCGAACAGACGTTTTTTTTTGATAAAATTATCAAAATGAACAACGAATTAAATATAAAAAAACACCTCAATTTCTTGAAGTGTTTTGTATGATCTAAGATTTAGAATTGATTTTAGAAATCTTCTTCCGAACCTTTTAATTTTTCTGCATTTTCTGCCATTTTCAATGCATCAATCATTTCTTGAATATCTCCATTCATAAAGTTATCCAAATTATAAATTGATTTGTTGATACGGTGATCTGTTACACGTCCTTGCGGATAGTTGTATGTACGAATTTTAGCAGAACGGTCACCAGTCGAAACTAATGATTTACGTTGAGCAGAACGTTCTGAATGTTTTTTCTCGAACTCGATTTCATACAATTTTGTACGTAATAATTGTAAGGCTTTTTCACGGTTCTTATGTTGAGAACGCGCTTCTTGACAAACAATTACAATTCCAGAAGGTTTGTGCGTTAATTGAACTTTCGTTTCAACTTTATTTACATTTTGTCCTCCCGCACCAGATGAACGAGCTGTTTGATACTCCAAATCTGCTGGATTAATCACTACATCAACCTCCTCTGCTTCTGGTAAAACCGCAACCGTAATCGCCGATGTATGCACACGTCCTTGCGATTCTGTTTCAGGAACACGTTGTACACGGTGAACACCTGATTCGTATTTCATTGTTCCGTACACTGCATTTCCTTCTACTTGCATTACCAACTCTTTGTATCCTTTTCCAGATGCTTCAGAAGTATTTAATACTTCGTGTTTCCATCCTTTTTCTTTGAAATACATCGAATACATACGGTAAATATCTTCTACGAAAATCGCTGCCTCATCTCCTCCTGTTCCAGAACGTAACTCGACAATGATGTTTTTCTCATCTTCTGGATCTTTTGGAATCAACATCATTTTGATTTCTTCCTCTAAAGGTGGAATCGCATTGATTGCTTCGTCTTTTTCTATTTTAGCTAACTCAACCATTTCAGCATCAGAACCATCTTGAATAATTTCGTCTGCTTCCTCAATTACATTGATTAAGTTTTCGTATTGTTTTTGCATTTCAACAAAGTCTTTCAAATCAGAATATTCTTTGTTTAATTTCGCATAACGAGTTTGATCTGTTACGATATCTGGTTGGATGATTAAATCTGCCACCTCATCGAAACGTTGTTTGATTGCTCTTAATTTATCTAATAGACCTAAATCTGCCATATACTTTTATTGGATTGCAAAGATACAATAACTCAAGGGATTCAGAAAATTTGAATAAAAAAAACCGATGATTTCTCATCGGTTTTGTAATTTATTGTTAAAAATATTATCTCGTAAATAATAATTCTCTGTATTTTGTTAAAACCCAGAATTCGTTATCGACCATTAATTCTAACTTATCAGCATGGTAACGAATTTCATCATAATATGGTTTTACTTTGTTACAATAAGCATGTGCTCTTTCTTCTAAAGATTCAACCACATTTGCTTCTTTACGTGCATCCATCATTAAGTGCAATTTTGCGTTTAATTCGTTTACATGCATCGAAATTTTCTTCAAAATAATTAATTGCTCGCCTGCATATTCTTCATAATCATCTCCAAAAATATCTTTGAATCCTTTAATGTTTTTGATCAATATGTTTTGATATTTGAAAGCTGTCGGAATAATATGATTTCTCACAATATCACCTAAAACACGACCTTCAATCTGAATTTTCTTGATGTAATCTTCTAATTCGATTTCGTAACGCGCTTCAACTTCTGTGTTGTTCATTACATTAAGTTCCGAGAATAAATCCAATGATTTTTGAGAAACTTTTGCTTTTAAAGCAGATGGAGTTGTTTTGTGATTTGACAATCCTCTACGAGCCGCTTCTTCTTCCCATTCTTTGCTGTATCCGTCACCTTCGAATAATATATTCTTTGTTTCTTTAATATATTCACGTAAAACATTGAAAATTGCTTCATCTTTTTTCAAACCTGTTTCAATCAACGCATCAACTTCTTTTTTGAAATCGATCAATTGTTTTGCTACAATTGCATTCAACGTTGTCATTGCATTTGCACAGTTTGCAGTCGATCCTACAGCACGGAACTCGAATTTATTTCCTGTAAAAGCAAATGGAGAAGTTCTGTTTCTATCTGTATTGTCTAATAAAACATCTGGAATTTTTCCAACAACGTTTAATTTTAAATCAGTTTTTTCTTCAGGAGATAATTTCCCTGTCGAAACACCTTCTAATTCTTCCAATACTTTTGTCAATTGTTGACCAATAAAGATCGAAATAATTGCTGGTGGCGCTTCATTCGCTCCTAAACGGTGGTCATTAGAAGCAGAAGCGATAGAAGCACGTAACAATTCCTCATAAATTGAAACTGCTTTGATGGTATTAATAAAGAACGTTAAAAACTGTAAATTGCTGTTTGGTGTTTTTCCTGGCGCTAATAAATTAACTCCAGTATCTGTTGCTAACGACCAGTTATTGTGTTTTCCAGATCCGTTAACTCCTTTGAATGGTTTTTCGTGGAATAATACTTTAAAATGATGACGCTCACCAACTTTTTGCATCACATCCATTAACAATGAGTTGTGGTCAACTGCTAAATTCGTTTCCTCGAAAATTGGCGCTAACTCAAATTGATTAGGTGCTACTTCGTTGTGACGAGTTTTTACAGGAATTCCCAACAACATACATTCGTTTTCTAAATCGCGCATATAATTTAAAACACGCGTAGGAATCGAACCAAAATAATGATCTTCTAATTGTTGACCTTTTGCAGAAACATGTCCTAACAACGTTCTACCAGTTTGTAAAATATCTGGACGAGAAGCCGCTAAAGCATCATCAATTAAAAAATATTCTTGTTCCCAACCTAAAGTCGGAGTTACTTTCTTCACATTTTTATCGAAGAACTTCGCTACTTCTGTAGCTGCTTCATCAATTGATAAAAGCGCTCTTAACAAAGGTGTTTTATTATCTAGAGCTTCTCCTGTGTACGAAACAAATACTGTCGGAATGCATAAAGTTGTTCCAAAAATAAATGCTGGTGAGGTTGGATCCCAAGCTGTATATCCACGTGCTTCGAATGTATTACGAATTCCTCCATTTGGAAAAGAAGATGCATCTGGCTCTTGTTGAACTAATAATGATCCACTAAATTTTTCTACAGGATCTGCTCCATCAAATGAAGTTTCGAAAAAAGCATCATGTTTTTCTGCTGTTGTTCCTGTTAATGGCTGAAACCAGTGTGTATAATGTGTTACACCTTTGCTCATCGCCCATTCTTTCATTCCTAAAGCAACAAAATCTGCCATTTTACGGTCGATTTTAGTACCATAATCCATTGCAGAACGAACGGCTTTATAAGCTTCTGAAGTTAAATGTTGACGCATTGCTTTGTCATTGAAAACATTGCTTCCAAAAATTTCTGATTTTTTCCCTAATTCAGGAACAGCTACCGGTTTGCGATTGCTTGCGGCTTTTAGTGCTTCAAAACGAAATGATGTCATAAGAAAATTACTTTGTGTTGTTTTATGATGCAAAAATAAATAAAAATTAAACATAAAATAAAAACACCCCTATTTTTTTAGGGGTTAAATTATAATTTCATTACAAATAAATTCAATACCCCTTTATTTTAGTTTAGATTTTCAAAACATCAGTGTAAAATTAATTTTTATTTAACATTCGAATAAACTTATTTAAACGAAAAAAGCAGTTTCAATTGCTTGAAACTGCTTTTAGACACTCATAATATAAAAAGTTTTTGGTCTATCTGAAACGGTCTACTGATTTTACAAGATCATCATCCTTCTTAATCAAACGATTGGCAATTGACAGAAGCACAATCGAAGCTAAAGGAACTAATGCCCAAATACCTTTCTCAGAATTTCCTTCTCCAGGTAATGTTAATAGACAATATACAAAAGAACCAATTAATAAAACATTCAAAATAATGTTTAACCATCCTAAGCTAATCTGTAACTTACGTTTTTTGAAAAACATAATGGTTAAAAATGAAATTAAAGCTGATGAGAAAAAGGCTAACGAAAAAATGTAATCTCCTTTCTCCGGATTTTGTAACCAATTTAATGGAATATCAAACAGCTTATCAAAATTCATGGCGAATATACTCGAAATTATTCCACTTAAGAATAAATATATACTTTGCTTTCTTTGAATCATTTCTTAAATTTCGAATACAAATGTAAAAAAACTTTTTGAGTTTTTATAATTATTCGTACTATTGCATTAATAAATCTCAAATTTATACGCTTTATAACAATTCTATTGTTATGATTCCCAATTACTTTATTGAATAAAAAAAATATAAACACATTAATACCTTCATTATAGGATTATGTTTGATATCGAAGAATTAAAATCATTCAAATTACCAGATTTACAACAAGTTGCAGAGCAACTGAAAATCGATGGGTATAAGAAATTAAAAAAAGGCGAATTGTTAGACGCAGTTTTAGGTTTTATCAACAGCCAACCAAAGGTTGAAGAAAAAGCTGAAACAAAACCTGCTAAAAAAGATAAAGCTGAAAATCTACCTACAGAAGATAAGAAACCGAAACGCAAACGAGTTCAAAATTCGGAAGGAGAAGTTCAACAAAAAGAGGCTGTTGCAGAAGAAGTAAAAACTGAAAAAGTTGAAAATACTTCTACCGAAACAGAAAAAAAGGAAGAAAATAATCCTCGCGTTAATAAATTTCAGGAACGAGCGAACAAAAGCCAAGATCTGAAAAAGAATAATCAAAATAATCAGAAGAAAAATAATCAATCTGATAATCGTAATCAAAACGATCAATCTCAACAAAATAATCACCACAATAATCAAAATCAAAAAAATAAATATCGCGCTGCGAATTATGAATTTGACGGAATTATTGAAACTGAAGGTGTTTTAGAGATTTTACCAGATAATAATTATGGTTTTTTACGTTCTTCTGATTTTAATTATTTGTCTTCGCCTGATGATGTGTATGTTTCTCAATCTCAAATTAGATTATTTGGATTAAAAACGGGAGATACAATTACAGGAGAGGTTCGTCCTCCAAAAGAAGGTGAAAAATATTTTCCTTTAATCAAAATTAAAGAAATCAACGGTCGTACGCCAGATTATGTACGTGATCGTATCGCTTTTGAGCATTTAACTCCACTTTTCCCTAACGAGAAATTCAATTTAAGTAATTCTAAATCTTTATCAAATCGCGTAATTGACTTATTTACACCAATAGGTAAAGGTCAACGTGGGATGATTGTGGCGCCACCAAAAACGGGTAAAACAACGTTATTGAAAGATATTGCGAATGGAATTGCGCAAAATCATCCAGAAGTTTATTTGATTGTTTTATTAATCGATGAGCGTCCGGAAGAGGTAACAGATATGAAACGTTCGGTAAACGGAGAGGTTATTGCATCTACGTTTGATGAGGAAGCAAATCGCCATGTAAAAGTTGCAAATATCGTTTTAGAGAAGGCAAAACGTATGGTAGAATGTGGACACGATGTTGTGATTCTTTTAGATTCTATTACGCGTTTGGCTCGTGCTTACAATACAGTTTCGCCAGCTTCTGGTAAAGTGTTATCGGGTGGTGTTGATGCAAATGCATTACACAAACCAAAACGTTTCTTTGGAGCTGCTCGTAACATCGAAAATGGAGGTTCTTTAACAATTATTGCAACTGCATTGATTGATACAGGTTCTAAAATGGATGAAGTTATTTTCGAAGAATTTAAAGGAACAGGTAATATGGAGTTACAATTGGATCGTAAGATTTCGAACAAACGTATTTTCCCTGCAATTGACTTAGTAAGTTCTTCTACGCGTAAAGACGATTTGTTATTAGACGACAAAACACAACAATTAATGTGGGTTCTTCGCAACCATTTATCGGATATGAATCCTGTAGAAGCGATGGAATTCTTACACGATCGTATCAAACATACACGCTCTAACGAAGAGTTTTTAATCTCAATGAATAAGTAATTTATTACAACTTATAATTTTAAAAACCATCTAAAGTTGTTTAGGTGGTTTTTTTTAAATCTATTTTATGAAAAAAATATATAACAAAAAAAGCTCAAGAAAATAAATTCTTGAGCTTTGTTGTACCTCAGGCGGGACTTGAACCCGCACGTCCTAATGGACACAGGATTTTAAGTCCTGCGTGTCTACCAATTCCACCACCAAGGCATCCACTTCTAAGAAAGAAGTTAGAGCGGGAAACGGGACTCGAACCCGCAACATTCAGCTTGGAAGGCTGACGCTCTACCAATTGAGCTATTCCCGCGATTGTGAGTGCAAATATAGAACAGCTTTTTTAATTACAAAACTTTTAGGAAACATTTTTTTCATAATTATTTTACATTAAAAGCTAAGTTTCTCATCATAATATTTTTAAGTACTAAAATAATTTTACTTTTTTTTGATTAAATTATTTTGAACATTAAAAATTCATCTTAAATAATTGCATTTTTCCAGATTTTAAGCAATCGTTCGTAAGAAAATTGAGCATTAGCTGGACTTGTACTTGGCAAAGAAATATACTCAATAGATGTTTTTTCATCAAAATATTTCCAAAATAATTGTTCTGATTTCTTTCCATTGAAAATTATTTTATCAATTGTAGGATATTCATTCAACAATTCATCAATCTGATTTGGCAAAACATTTTTCATATCCACATCCATGCTTCCCTTTCTGTCAGCAGAATGTGCAACATCCCAAAGCGCAAACTTATTCTGTAAAATAAGTTGTTTTCTTATTTCATAATCTTCTGAAAATTCTGTCTCAAAAATCTCAAACATCATTTTCCAAAATCGATTACGCGGATGTCCATAATATTGATTGACTTCTAACGATAAATCACCAGGTAAAGAGCCAAGAATTAATGTTTTTGGTAGTTCTGATATAATTGCAGCAAATGATTGTTTATGCATTTTGTTTTATTCTAAAAATATAATGTACAAAAAAAGTGCTACAGTTTGTAGCACTTTTTTTTCTATTTCTATCATTAGATAATTTGTTCAGAAACCTCCTCCCACTCTAACATTTTTTTGTCTAAATCATTTTTCAGATTCGAGTATTTATCTAATTCTTGTTGCGTTTGCGAACCTGCATGCAACTTATTTTCTAAATCGGCAATCTTCGTCTCTAAATCAGAAATCTCCGTTTCTATTCTTGACAATCTATTTTTAAGACGTTTTTGCTCTTTCTCTTCCTCAAAAGATAAAACTCTTTTCGCTTGTTCTATTTTAACCTCAATCGGTTTCTCTTCTTTTCGTGCAGCCAAACTATTTCCTTTCTCCACTTCACGGAAACTTCCCGCTTTTATTTGCGCCAAATAATCATCAATTCCAGAAAGATATTCTTTCACTTGACCATTACGGAAATCGAACACTTTATCTACTAAACCTTCTAAAAATTCACGGTCATGAGATACTAAAATCAAAGTTCCAGAATATTTTTGTAAAGCTTTTTTCAACAATTCTTTTGATACAATATCCAAGTGGTTCGTTGGCTCATCCATGATTAATACATTGAATGGACGTAACAATAATTTACACAACGCCAAACGATTTCGCTCACCTCCCGAAAGAACCGAAACTTTTTTCTCAACAGCATCACCACCAAACATAAATGCACCTAAATAATCGCGAACATGTTTACGTGTTTCTTCTGTTGCAGAATTTTCTGCTTCTTCTAAAACCGTTAATTTATCATTCAAAACATGTGCTTGATTTTGGGCAAAATATCCGATTTCTACATTATGTCCATGTTTTATTTTGCCTGAATGCTCTTGTTCGTTGATAATCGCACGCGATAAAGTCGTTTTTCCTTGACCATTTTGACCAACAAAAGCTACTTTTTCTCCTCGATTAACATAAAAAGAAACATGATCAAAAACTTGATGATCACCAAAAGCAACACCTACATCATCTAACTCGAAAATAATTTTACCTGGCTGAACAGCATCCACAAAACGGATATTCATTTTCGTTACATCATCATTTTCAATTTCGATGCGTTCTATTTTATCTAATTTTTTGATTAATGATTGCGCCATCGAAGCTTTATTAGCTTTTGCACGGAATTTTGAAATTAAATCTTCCGTGTGCTTAATCATTTGCTCTTGATTCTTCTGTGCTTGCTCTAATTTTTCGCGACGATCTTCACGCAATTCTAAATAACGCGTATAATTCGCTTTAAAATCAGAAATGTGGCGATTTGCAATTTCGATTGTACGATTAGTTACGTTATCCAAAAATTGACGGTCGTGCGAAACCAACACAACAGCTCCAGGATAATCTTTCAAGAAATCTTCTAACCAAACAATCGAATCGATATCCAAATGGTTGGTAGGCTCATCTAAAAGCATTACATCATGTTTTTGCAACAATAGTTTTGCCAATTCAATTCGCATTCTCCAACCTCCAGAAAATTCTTCTGTTGGGCGATGAAAATCTGAATTTTTGAATCCTAAACCAATTAAAATTTGTTCGATTTCAGCATCTTTTGTGTAACCACCTAAAAGTCCGAAACGTTCTGTTAAATGAGAAATATCTTCAATTAATTTTCCATATTCGTCCGATTCGTAATCTGTTCTTTCAGCTAATTCTTTGTTTACAAAATCAATACGTTCTTGAATTTCAACCAATTGCTCAAAAGCAGAATCCGCTTCTTGCCAAACCGTTCTTCCTTGTACAAAATCAATATCTTGCGATAAATATCCGATTGTAACGTCGCCTTCGTAAACAACTTCACCTTCTGAAGATTGCTGACTTTTGGCTAAAATTTTAAGCAAAGTAGATTTTCCTGCTCCATTTTTCCCTACCAAACCAACACGGTTTCCTTTGTTGATGCGGAACGAAACGTTTTCGAATAAATATCTACCCGCAAAATAAACTCCTAAATTTTGTACTAATAACATTTTGCAAAAATACAATGTTTTTTGTTAGATGAAAACTTATCTCAAAACTATAAGTAGTATATTGTGAAAGTGTTTTAAAAATAACAATCACCTTTCAATTAATGATTATGAGTAAAATTATTATTGTTCCTATTAATAAAGAAGCTGAATTAAAATTAGATTATGATACAGCTTCTCCAAACGAATTAATCGAAATTAGGTTAAATGAATCAGAATTTAATATTTTATGGAAGAAAGGTGTTTTTGATTTAATTAATCAAACTTGTAATTCAATAATTGACGATTATGAAGACGAAAAAATTAATAATTTAGTTTTAATTGAAAACACTTATAATCAATTGAAGAAAACATATCCTGAATGTGAAAATATTATTAATATATTTCATAAAGCATTAGAACTTAAAACAAGTATTCATTTCTATTTTTAACAATATTTAAAATCACTTATGAAGATAATATTTGATGGCTGGAATGAAGGATTTCAAAAAGTCACTTTAACACATCTACAAATTGACTTACTAAAAATATCATTAAAAGTTGCTAAAAGTAATGTTGACAAATTATTAGATGGACATTCAATAACAATTGATGTTAACGATGAACAATTAGCTTTAACTTTTATAAAAGAAGCTAAAAATATTAATGCTAATTGTAGAATTTTGCATTGATTTTTTTTAAGGTTTTAAACGATAACTCAAAAAATACAATACAAAACTGATTAAAATCGAAAAAGTTGCTGGCACAAAATAAGCCAATGCGAGATTTTTGGTTGCAATAAAATTAATTGGAAGGTTCATTAATCTGAATTGAAAAACTAAAAAACACAATACTACTATAATTACAGACATTTTCCAATCGTAATTGCGTTTATGATTAATTACTGAACATAAAATATACGCCAAAACAATACCTACAAAACTCAAAATTGTTTTCATTGTAGCTAAATGTTTCAGTTTTTCGCTGATTCCGAATTCGTCACTTTTTCTAACCAAAAAGGCAAAATTATCTTTTCCCATTGAATGAATTAATTCAATCAAATCTAATTCAGCCAAGACGTAAAATTGTTGAATTCCTAAAAATAACAAAACGCTTGCTACAAGTTGAATTGCAAATATTTTTATGTCAAATTTTTTCATTCAAAATAGGTTTAAAATCGATCATAGAAACGTGCAATGTTCGCTTCTTTGTCAATTAGTTGATTATTTTCTAAAAAATCGTACAAATCATCCACCATCACAGGCGCTAACATTGTCCCACGCGTTCCCATTCCATTTAGACAAATCAATTGTTGATGCGTTGGATGCGCTCCTATAATTGGACGACGATCCACAACCGTTGGACGAATTGACGCATGTTGTTCCACAACTTCAAAATCATCTTTAAAAAAATTCTGAACACCTTCAACCAAATATTGTTTTGCATCCTCAGTATTTTCATAATTCACATGATCACGATCGTAAGTTGCGCCTACAAAATATTGATTATTTTCTAAAGGCATCAAAAATTCTTTTCCTTTCACAACTGCTTCAGGTAAATTAGCTTCTGTTTTAATTCTCAACACTTCGCCTTTTACACCAATTATAGGTAAATTTTTGAAATAAGGATTGTTCAAAATATTATAACCTTCGGCAAAAATTATTTTAGTTGCTTCGATTTTTTTATAGCTCGTTTGATTATCCTCTAATTTTAATTCATTAAAATCAAAAGTTTCATCAAGAAACAAATCATTTTTGACTAAATAATTTTTAAAATCAGCCAAAAGATTTGTCAAATCAACACGGCCTGTATGCAAAACTTCGCCAGAACCTATCGGAGAATTTATTGAAGAAAAATCATTCAATTGTTCTGTATCAGTTGCTAAATAATCAATCAAATCTGGATGAGTTGTCGCTTTTTTCAACCACGTTTTTTTCTCTTGTTCGTCATTAAAAATTCTATAAACTGGAAAATTGTAGATATATTTTTTGTTTAATAATTGTTCGAAATCACCAAAAACTTCGCGCAATCTTTCAATTTGTTTTGTCGCATTCCAAACAATTGAAATACGTTTTAGCACAACAGGATTAAAAATTCCAGCAGCAATCGCCGATGCTTTGTGAAAATGATTATCAATCACCACAAAAGATTTCTTTTCCTGCAACAATTTCATCGCCATACAACTCCCTGCAACACCTTGACCAACGATGATATATTCTACTTTTTTCAATTTCTAAAATTTGCTTACAAAGGTATCTATTTTAGATTTTAAGGATTAACTAAATTCTGAAAAAAAACATTGTAGAAAAATTAAACTATTTTTTCTCCTTCAAAAGTATTTAGAGCATTAATATAGATATTCTCTACAAAGTCTCTTAAGGTGATTCTTTTTTCGCTTTCGTCTAATTTAGTTGTTGATTTTTTAATAGAATTAGAAAGAGTTTTTGCTTGTCCAAAACTATTAATTGAAACAAATAGTGTTGTAGTAAAATAATACTTTTCATCATTATGTTTTTAATCGACCTAATTTAAATAAAAAAAACTCCAATCAAATGATTGGAGTTTTTTTATTGTATTCTGATTAGTAATTCCACATATCAGCTTCTGACTGAATAATAGAATTTCTAATTTTATGATGTTCTTCTAATTGACCTTTCGCATCATTTGGAATGTAATCATCAATCATTTTCGTTCCATACATTGTTTGAGCTTTATAAATAACAGAACTAAATCTGCGTGCATTTAACATCTCATCGTATGTAATTGCCGAATTTGAATTACTTGGATTAAATACTGTTGCATTCACCAAAACATTACGAGCATCAGGATACCAAATCCAAAATAAATCTACGTAAGCTCCGTCAGCAAATTCTGTTCCTAACGATTGCGCATCAGGCCCCATAATTGCTAAACCTAACAAACGATATTTTAATTCTCCTAAACGACGGTCGATATACCAAAGACCTTTCGTTTTTACCATTTTGATATCGTCAGATTTAATTTTATAATTAAAAATAGCAGCTTCGTCAGGAGTTTCTCCAGCAGCTTTCATATCGTAGTAATACTGCTGTGTATCTTTCTTCTCATTACGAGCCATAATTTGCTCATAACTCATTTTAGTTTGAAAGTACTCATCATCGTAAACTTCTCTAATCTTTTTGCTACGAACTCCGTCAACCAATACATCGTATAATGATTTAGAATTTTGCACTAACTCATCACCAGATCTATAATAAGGTTGATTTAGACGCTCATTCAAATCAATTACTTCCCATACAACTTTCGACCATAAAACATCTTTATCTTCGATAAAACCATATTTCATAGGATCTTGAGCCGTACTTACTGTATCTCCAGCTTCATCAACTCTTGTTTTATTTTCGCGGTCTTTTCTTAACTGTTCTGGCGAAACAGCGTTAAGAACATTTTGCGCCATTGTAAGAGTTGAGAAAAAACTCATTAAACCAAACAAAAGATACTTCATATTTTAAATTTTTACTTTTTAAATTATTGTACTTGAATTGCGATAGATGATGCTTCTCCAGTTGCTCCTGAATTTGTACGATATTTAATATCGAAAACACCAATAATATCACCTTTTTTCGCTTTCGAAATAACTCCAGCTGCTCCTGACATTTTATTTCCAGAAACACGAGCCGTTGCCTGACCAGGAACTTTAACATTGAAAGATGTTACTTCACCTGAAATTGGGAATAAGAAATCTGGCCAATCTACACGAATTGTTTGCGCTGCAATTCCATTATCTGGAATAGCTGGACTTGTATTTCCTAAAATAACACCACGTGCTGGTGGAACTGGTTTGATACGGAATGTTTCACGAACTGATAATGTTTTACCAGAACTTGCTCTTGCAGATGCCGTAAACACCACTTCGTTTCCTCCTCCAGGCGTATAATTCCATTTGTTAGCTCCCGCTCCAGAAGGACTTCCAGAAGAAGCACTTAAACTAACAGGTCCGTTTGCACCGTTAATTGTTGCTGAAATTGGATTAGATACTCCACGATAAACTACACGTAAATTATCTGCAACAATAGAACCTCCTGTTGGATCTTTTTCAATAATCTCAGCAGCTTTTTTATCTAATGTTTGTGCAACAACTTGATAAGTTGAAGGTGCTATGGCTACCGTTTTCGTTTTTCCATTCGATACGTATGTAATGTTACCTGTTAATTGATGCATACCAACTGCAGATGTATTCAGCTTAATAGATGCTTTACCATCAACAACAGTAGCAGAACCAACACTTGTAGAAACAGAACCTTTGATTGAATTATCGTAAGCTCCTAAAACTACATTAAGAACAGCTTCATCTCCGACTTTAACAACACCTGGAGATAAGAATAAACCTTGGAAAGCATCCAATTCGATTTTTTCTTCTAATTTACCAGATAATAATGCTCTCACTAAGTTACCTTCTTCTGTACGAGCATCCATTTGCATTTTCGATAAATTCGTTAAAGAAGCAACCATTGGTTGATCATAGAATTTTTCTTGAATCCAACTTTGTTTCTTCGATTTTGGAGTTGTTCCAAAAAATTCGTTGATACGAGCTTCCGCATTTTTAGCATCAGGACTTTGTTTTGCAAAAGTCATTAAGAAATTTCTGAAACCATCAATTTTGTTTGTAAACTCTTGTGCTTTCTCATTTCCTTTGTCACCTCCTTTTCCTTTAAAGAATAAAGATACAACAGGCTCTGTATTAGACAATGCATTGTAATCTGTATCTTCTGCTCCAGAAACAAAATCTGCACCAGCTAATTCTTTTTTCAATCCATCGATATAAGCAACAAAATCATTTGTTTGCTTTTTAACTTCTGCAGCCTCAGCTTGAGTTTTTGCATAAGTTGGATCATCCTTCGCTTTTAGATCAATTTGACCATAGAAGGTATCGTTATTTGTTTTCGTTAAAGTCGTTGTTGACTCTAAAGAAGTATTTATCGTTTCGAAAGATCTCAACACCTCACGATCCACGTTCAAAGCCATCATTGCAATGAACACGAGATACATCAGGTTGATCATCTTCTGACGTCCGGTTAGTCTACCACCTCCTGCCATAATAATTTATAGAATTAATGAATAATTAGTTTAATTTATCGTACAATGATTAGTTGTTTTTCATTGCAGAAAGCATACCTCCGTATACTTTGTTTAATGCATTAATGTTAGCAGAAAGCTCTTGCATTTCTTTCAAGAATTGCTCTGAACTACCTGAAGATTTTTGCATTTCTTCGATAAATTGTTTATTTAATTCTACTTGTTTTTGGCTATTTACAATTTGCTCAGCATATACAGCATTTAATTGGCTGATATTAGTTGATGCTTTTGCAATTTCGTTGCTATATTGTTCTGTTGAGGCAACAGCTGATGTTGTTGTGTTTAATTCATTAACAGCTGAACCAAATTTATCTAAAGAACCACGTAATCTTTCGAAAACTTCTTTGTCTAATTTTGCATCTGCTAATACTTTGTCTAACTCAGCAGTTAAGTTGTTTCCTGCAGTTGCAACAGCCGCAGTTTTTCTTTGTACTGGCTCTCCGTTTAATAATTCTGGATAAGCTTTTTCCCATTCATAGCTTCCTTGAGGTTTATCGAAGAATGCTGAATAAAAGAAAACGAATGCTTCAGCTACTAATCCAATTGTTAAGATTAAATTGGCTGATATTGGTCCTAAATTCGTGTGAGTAATTTTACATAATGCCCCGATAATTACTACTGCGGCAAAGAAATTATACAAAAAATTTGTAAGACGTTCTTGTTTTGAAGCTTGTACTGCCATAAGAGTGCTTTTTATTAAATTGTTTTATTAATTAGGTTATTTGGTTTTTCTAAAATTTACTTTTGATCCTTCTGGGAATGATTGAACTGTACGGAATCCGATGAAACTTCTTGCAGAATCTTTGTGTTCCCAATCTCTTGCTGAAGTCATTAATAAATATCCAACATCTTTCCAAGATCCTCCTCTTACACTTCTATTTACTTCTCCAGACATTGTAATTGACGGATTAAGTGATGAAGACATTGTATAAGATGATCTGTTATACGGAGAACTTGTCCATTCAGCTACGTTACCAGCCATGTCATAAAGACCATATCCATTCGCACGGAATGTTTTTATAGGAGCCGTATACATGTAACCAGTTTTCTTGCCATCGTTGATTTCTAAATAATCTCCACGTTTTGGTTTGAAGTTCGCTAGATAACAACCTCTATCATCTGTTAAATAAGGACCTCCCCAAGGATAAGGTGCATTTTCTAAACCACCTTTCGCTGCGTATTCCCACTCAATTTCTGTTGGTAAACGGTAACTAATAACTTTTACTTGACTTCCTCTTTTCTTTTTATTATTCAATGCTGTGTTATGATATCTTGTGCGGAAATCACAAAAAGCTGTTGCTTGATTCCAGTTAACACCTACAACAGGATAATTTGCATAAGCTTTATGCCAAAAATAGTCTTGGTGCATTGGATCATTGTACGAATAGTTGAAATCTCTTACCCAAACTGTTGTATCAGGATAAATGTTTAAACTAAATTCTTTACGAAAATCTACACGGAAAGTACCACGTTTTTTTGCTGCAGCAGTTTGATCAACTGTCACATAAGAATAGTTTAATTTACGCGTATCAATACGTCTTTCTCCATTCATACGCTCTTCTGGAGGATAATATAATCCTTCCATAACCTCAGCATAATCTACATCTGGATATTTGTATTTATCCCACTCCAAACGCTGTTTCCAATTTAATTTCTTACCATCTAAAGATTGACCATCACGACCTGTATTACTGTTTTTAATATATTCATCATATGGCGTCCCTTGTCCATCTTGTGAACCAGAAATATATGCATAATCACCAATACCTCCTGCTCCATTATTTGGATTCATAGGGTCAAAACCTAAAGTTTCTGCCTTGTTTGCCAAAGCAGTACGAGCGATAGAATCTTTTACATAATTTACAAAATACTGATACTCAGAGTTTGTAATCTCTGTATCATCCATAAAGAAACCTGTAACAGTAACCGTTTTTACTGGAGCATCATTTGTTTTTGTAAAATCGTAATCGGTTTGTCCTAAAACAAACGATCCACTCGGAATCGGAACCATTCCTTTTGGACGAACTGGCGTCCAAGCCGAAGATGTTTTCGAAACTATTTGTCCATCATTTCTATCACTACTCCCTCTGTTCTTCAACATTTTACATGATGATAAAGAAAGAGATAGCAACAATGCACTTACCAAAATTCTATTCATTCTGTTATAGATTTATTTTTATACAGGTTTTATACTTTTAGTTCTCAATTAATAAGGCTACAAATTAAGGCAATTTATTAATTGATTTTTAAAATTGTTCTTTATTTTTTAATAAAATTTTTTGAAATATTTCCACCACCTATTCGGTATTTCTCCATTCAAGGCTTGCTCATAATCTTTTTCTGAACACGGAATAATTTCAAATTTTCGCTCTCCATCAACAGTGTTATCAACTTCTATCCACAATTGATTGGTTAATACATTTCGGTAAAAAATATAATTGTATCCTTCTGTAGGAACAAAAATTTTTTCAAAATATTGTGTATCGTCAAAACTTTTTATCTCTGGACGGTGATTTTTTCCATCAATAAAATACCAAATCATCTGCGAAATTAATAGATGATCTAATTTTTTATAATTCTCGATATAATCACAAACGTAAAGTGAAGTCAATTTATTGCTGAAACCTAAATATCTTGTTAACGCACAAATTTCTCGTGAAGTAAATCCATTTGGCGTCATATTTTTTGAAGAAGAGAAATCCGAACCTTGTAAACTCGATAAATTAAGCAAAGCCGCATTTGCATCTCTCGAATAAGGTTCTATTTCTTTTACATTTTCAGAAATCACACCCAAACGAACAGCATCAAAATTTAACTGATCTAACAAATCTAATTTTTCTTGAGCAACAAAATACGTTTGAAAACCGATATTCGTATAATCCAATAAATTGAAAGGCTCATTCGAAATAATTTTTGTTAAATAATTATTTTCTGTTGTTTGTGCTTCATCTTTTCCTAATCGTAATTTATGATCGATTGTTAAGTAATAAACTTTATCAACAATTTCGTCATAAGCACGATATTGTTGATAACCTAAACTTGGGTTTCCACCCAAAATAACAACAACATATCCATCACGAATTAATCCGTTGGTAACTTCTCTAAAAACTTTTTCGGTTTCGGCTTTATCATCATAATAAACAACATCGCCAAAATCGTACAAATCTATCGACCAATTTCCCATTTGCAATTCGTACAATTGTGTACGAACAAGGCTAAAATCTACATCTTCGATCAAATCTTTTTGTTTCGAACGAGATTCTGTCACACCAATAATCGCAATTTTATCGTTCGATTTTTCATCGCTTTCGATAACATCTTCGCGAAATTTTATAGCTTGTCCTAACGCAAAAGAATTACAAGATTTAGCAAAATCTTGTAATTCTTCAGAAACGGGTTTTAAAAAGTCGTTGTACATTATTACTTTTTAGTCGTTGTTTTTTTAGTTGTCGTTTTCTTCGCAGTTGTCTTTTTTGCAGGCGCTTTTTTAGTCACTGCTTTCTTTTTAGGTTTCGCAGCTTCTATTAATTTTTCAACCTCAGCCAAAGTCAACGCTTCTGGATTCGTCTCTTTCGATAACTCAACTTTTATTTTTCCTTGAATCAAATTATAACGTCCCCAACGCGCTTTCTCTAATCGAATTTCCTGTTCTGACCATTCGCGAACAACACGTTCAGATTCTTTACGTTTTTTATCTTCAATCAATTCGATAATATCAGCTTGAGATAAATGATCGAAATCGTATTTTTTCGGAACATTAATAAACCATTCATTCCATTTGATAAATGGTCCAAAACGTCCTTTTCCTTTTGTTACATCATACCCTTCGTATTGTGCAATCGGTGCATCAGCTTTTAATTTTTCTTCGATTAATTCTACTGCACGATCAAATGATAAATCCATTGGATCTTCCTCTTTCGGAATCGAAATATATTTATCATCAAATTTCACATAAGGTCCAAAACGTCCAATATTCACTTCTACTTCGTGCGCTTTATACTCACCTAAAGTTTTTGGTAATTCGAACAATTTCATTGCCTCTTCTAAGGTAATATTATGAATAGATTGATGTTTTTGAAGACTTGCAAAGCGAGGTTTTTCTTCATCTTCTGCTTCACCAATCTGAATCATTGGCCCAAAACGTCCAATACGTGCATGCACTTTTTTACCCGATACAGGATCAATTCCTAATTCGCGTTCTCCAGTTGCACGATCAGCATTTTCTTGAACATCTTCTACAACATGATGAAATTTCGTATAAAATTCATCAATCATTTTTGTCCAATTCAATTTACCTTCCGCAATATCATCAAAACTATTTTCGACACGCGCTGTAAAATCGTAATCCATCACATTCGTAAAATAATCAACCAAGAAATCATTTACCACAATTCCGATATCAGTTGGCATTAATTTGCGACGATCAGCTCCAAAAATTTCTTTTTGTTGAACTTTTTTGATTTGATTATCGATTAGCGTTAAGGTATTATATTTTCGTTCTTGACCATCCAATTCCCCAACTTCCACATAGCCTCTATTCTGGATTGTAGAAATCGTTGGCGCATAAGTTGATGGACGACCAATTCCTAATTCTTCTAATTTTTTTACCAAAGATGCTTCTGTATAACGAGCCGAAGGACGAGAAAAACGTTCAGTACCGTTTATTTCATCTGCTTTCAATTGCTCATTTACTTTTACACTTGGTAATAATACTTTATCATCATCAGCATCTTCGTCGTCAAACGATTCTTGATATACTTTTAAGAAACCATCAAACACAATTACTTCTCCTTTCGCTTGGAAAATAAAGTTGTTTTTGTTGTTATCAATATCAATAATAGTTCGTTCCAATTCTGCATTTGCCATTTGAGAAGCAACTGTACGTTTCCAAATTAATTCGTACAATTTTCGCATAGAATCGTCTGCATTTATTGAATGATTTTCGAAATGCGTTGGACGAATCGCTTCGTGCGCTTCTTGTGCAGATGAATTTTTGTTTTTATATTTTCTTATCTCAACATATTTGTTTCCGTAAGCAGATTCTATCTCAGCTTTTACTGCTGTTAATGCATCATCAGACAAATTCACACTATCTGTTCTCATATATGTGATATGTCCAGATTCGTATAATTGTTGTGCGACACGCATCGTTCTTGAAACTGAAAAACCTAATTTACGAGATGCTTCTTGTTGCAAAGTTGATGTTGTAAATGGTGCTGAAGGTGTACGCTTTGCTGGTTTCTTTTGTAAATCATTTACTTTAAAATCTGCTCCAACACATGTTTCTAAGAAATCTTCGGCTTCTTTTAACGTAGAAAATTCTTTTGTTAAAACTGCTTTTAATGTTCTTCCCTCATTTGTTTCGAAAATTGCAATGAATTTATATGACGAAACTGGAACAAAATTTTGAATTTCTTTTTCACGTTCAACAATTAATCGAACAGAAACTGATTGAACACGACCTGCAGATAAGCCTGGTTTGATTTTTTTCCATAAAATTGGCGACATTTCGAAACCAACTAATCTGTCCAAAACACGACGAGCTTGTTGTGCATCAACCAAATTCTCATCAATTTGACGTGGATTTTCTACCGCACGTTGAATCGCTTTTTTTGTAATTTCATTAAAAACAATACGTTTTGTATCTTTCTTTTCTAATCCAAGAACGTGATACAAATGCCAAGAAATTGCTTCTCCTTCGCGGTCCTCATCGGATGCTAACCAAATTGTTTGGGCTTTCGAAGACAATTTTTTCAGTTTACTTACAACCTCCTTTTTATCAGGTGTTACTTCGTATATTGGCTTATAATGATTCTCGATTTCGATTCCCATTCCTTTCTTTGGTAAATCGACCACGTGACCAAAACTTGATTCCACGATAAAATCATCACCTAAAAAACCTTGAATGGTTTTAGCTTTTGCTGGGGACTCAACAATAACGAGATTTTTAGACATATTGTTTTCTTAAAAAATTTCTGCAAAATTAATAACAAAAAAATGAAGCAGCCAAAAATGATTTTCAACTGCTTCATAATTTTGTCTATTTCATGTAAGGATTATCCTTGTAAATATCTGTTCCTATTTGGTCTATTTCTGATTGTTCATTGTCTTCTGTTCCTATAACTGTTTCATATAAAACATATGTAGCAATATAAATTAGAGGCATTGCTACTAATAATCCAACTCCACAAGCAAGTACGCCTAAAATTGCAACTCCAAAACAAGCCAAACAAAAAACAAATGCTGATCCGAAGTTTTTAAATAAAATACTTACACTTGATTTTATAGCTTCCGTTGTAGTAAAACTTGTAAACAATACAAAAGGAATTGCTAGTATTGATGTAACATAGAAAATAAATCCAGGTACAATACATAATAAAATACCTATGAATCCTAAAAATTGAACAGCTAAATATGTTGTAAAAATCACACCAAATTTTCCATCTTTATAATGAACAAACAAATCTGAAAAATCAGGATTTTGATGTTTATTAAATTTTTTAGCCATTGTCAAAATACTTACTGTAATCGGTGCTAAAGCTGCTGCAACTACAATACTAACAATATTACTCACCCACGCTAAAGGAGATGATGCTTCTGCAAACACTTCATTTAAATCAGATGGATCATTAATAACCATAGTTGGTGCTGAAATGATTAATCCTAAGAAGAAATTAATCATGAAACTAATTGCGAATGTTATTACAATTGCAAGAATTGCATATAAAGCGATTCCTGAAAAAATTTCCCATGATTTTGAAAAAATATCGCCAACGTTTATATTTACTCCTCGTTGTTTAATTTCTTCTATTCTTTGTCTAATTCTATCATCCATAGTTTTATATTTTTTTAGATTTCCTCAAATCTACAAAATGTTAATAAAATGCAAAAGAAAATTTTACTGCCAATATGTCACATAGATTTATTATTTTTGCACGATAAAATATCCATTTTAGAATGCATACAGAAGAAAAACATATAGATGAAGCAAGACAAGGAGAGGCTTTGATGACTGCTCCTACTCGTAATGCAACAAAGAAATTATTCTTAGAAAGTTACGGATGTCAAATGAATTTCTCGGATAGTGAAATTGTTGCATCTATTCTAAATAACGAAGGTTATCAAACCACTCAAAAAGTTGACGAAGCAGATTTAATTCTTTTAAACACTTGTTCTATTCGTGAAAAAGCGGAACAAACAGTTCGTAAACGTTTAGGAACTTTAAACGCAATCAAAAAACAAAATCCAAGTCTTAAAATTGGAGTTTTAGGTTGTATGGCGGAACGTTTGAAACATAAATTCTTAGAAGAAGAACATTTAGTAGATATCGTTGTAGGACCAGATGCTTACCGCGATTTACCAAACTTAATCAACGATGTAGAAGATGGTCGTGATGCGGTAAACGTACAATTATCAAAAGAAGAAACATATGCCGAAATTTCTCCTGTTCGTTTAGGTGGAAATGGCGTTACAGCCTTTGTTACGATTACTCGTGGCTGTGATAACATGTGTACATTCTGTGTTGTTCCTTTTACGCGTGGTCGTGAGCGTTCTCGTGATCCTCACTCAATCTTGAATGAATGTAAAGAATTAGCAGAATCTGGTTACAAAGAAATTACACTTTTAGGTCAAAATGTCGATTCATATTTATGGTATGGTGGAGGACCAAAAAAAGATTTCAAAAATGCAACTGATATTCAGAAAGCGACTGCTGTAGATTTTGCTCAATTATTAGACATGGTTGCTACGCAGTTTCCTAACATTCGTTTACGTTTTTCAACCTCTAATCCACAAGATATGGAAGAAGGCGTATTGCAAATGATGGCGAAACACAAAAATATTTGTAAATACATTCACTTACCTGTTCAATCGGGTTCTACTACTGTCTTAGCACGTATGAATCGTCAACATACTCGTGAAGAATATTTCGAATTGATTGATAAAATTCGACGTATCGTTCCAGATTGTGCTTTATCTCACGATATGATTGCAGGTTTCTGTGGCGAAACAGAAGAAGAACATCAAGATACATTATCGTTAATGGAATATGTGAAATATGATTTCGGTTATATGTTCGCTTATTCTGAGCGTCCAGGAACGCCAGCGCACAAAAAAATGCCTGATGATGTTTTACCAGAAGATAAAAAACGTCGTTTACAAGAAATCATCGAAATGCAACAAAAACACTCTGCAGAGCGTATGAATAGTTATGTTGGAAAAACTCATGAAGTTTTGATTGAAGGAAACTCTAAACGTGACGAAAATTTCTGGTACGGACGTAATACACAAAACGCGGTTTTAGTTTTCCCTAAAGTAGAAGGAACTAAAATAGGAGATTTTGTAAACGTAAAAGCAAATAGCTGTACAACGGCTACTTTGATTGGTGAAATGATAGAAGGATAAACAATCAATCCGTCAATTGTATACTAAAAATAAAATTCGTCAATTCGAGTGATTTTTATAAATGAAATGATTAAAAATTGTATCGAGAATAGAATTTTAATAGTTTAAAACCTTTTTCTCGATACAAAATTCTAAAGAATTTTACTCGAAATGACGGTTTTAATAAGACAATAATTGAAATTTGATAGATCATTTTTCAAAAACCTAAAAAATAAAAAAATGGATTCTTTACAAACTATCAAACAACGTTTTGGAATCATTGGAAATAATATAGCCTTGAATCGTGCTTTAGAAAAGGCGATTCAGGTTGCACCTACAGACATTTCTGTTCTTGTTATCGGAGAAAGTGGTGTAGGTAAAGAATTTATTCCGAAAATTATTCACAATCAATCTGCACGCAAACACAACAATTATATTGCAGTGAACTGTGGTGCGATTCCAGAAGGAACAATCGATTCTGAATTATTTGGACACGAAAAAGGTGCTTTTACAGGCGCTACACAAACACGTAAAGGTTATTTTGAAGTAGCAGATGGTGGAACTATTTTCTTAGATGAAGTTGGTGAATTGCCTTTAGCTACACAAGTGCGTTTATTGCGTATTTTAGAGTCGGGTGAATTTATGAAAGTTGGTTCTTCGGAACTTCAAAAAACAAATGTTCGTGTTGTTGCTGCAACGAATGTAAAATTGAAAGAAGCTGTTGAAAAAGGTAAATTTCGTGAAGATTTATATTATCGATTAAATACAGTTCAAATTGATATTCCTGCTTTGCGCGAGCGTAAGGAAGATATTAATTTATTGTTCCGAAAATTTGCTTCAGATTTTGCAAATAAATACAGAATGCCGCATATTGAGCTTTCTCCAGAAGCCCAAAATTATATTGCGAATTATCCTTGGCCGGGAAATGTGCGTCAATTAAGAAATTTTGCTGAACAAGTTTCTGTTGTGGAAAAAGACCGTGTGATTTCGTTAGAAAAAATCATGGAATTATTACCCAATAATTCAACAATGTTGACGGTAACAAATAAATCGAAAGATGGAAGTTCTTCTGATTTTATGGAACGTGAATTATTGTTCAAAGTTTTATTGGACATGAAAAAAGATTTGAACGATTTACGTGCTTTAACATTAGATTTAATCAAACACAAAGATGTTGAAGATTTTAATGGCAATACACAAGAATTGATTCAGCGCGTTTATCAAGATCAAAACGAACCAGAAGAAGATTTTGTGCCAAGTCAATATAATTTGGTTCCAACGAAATCTGCTCCAATTACACCAAATTATCAACAATCGCAATACGATTATTCGAACGATGTATATGATGTAAGTCCAATCGAAGAACCAGAATCTCTTTCGTTGCAAGATAATGAAAAGGAAATGATAAAATTGGCGTTGGAAAAACACAAAGGAAAACGTAAAATGGCGGCTGACGAATTGGGAATTTCTGAGCGAACATTGTACCGAAAAATCAAACAATATCATTTGTAATATGAACAAAATAAAACTATTCGTCCTTAGTATTTTTGCTATTTTTAGTTTAACAGGATGTATAAAATATTCACTTTCGGGAGCAGCAATTCAACCAGATTGGAACACAATTTATGTGGCAACTTTTCCGAATTACGCACCTCAACAAAATCCTACTTTGAGTCAAGATTTAACGATTGCGATTCAAGATATTTTTAGAAGTAGAACGAAGTTAAAGTTAAATTCGAATGAAAATTCTGACTTAATTATCGAAGGTGAAATTACGGGATACGATGTTGTTCCAGAAGCAATTCAATCAAATGATATTGCGGCAAAAAACCGTTTGACGATTTATGTAAAAGTTCGATACATCAACAATAAAGACGAATCAAAAAGTTATGACAGAACATTTTCTGCTTTCCAATTATATGACGGAAATGCAATGTTAAGCGCTGTAGAATCGTCAATTGTTCCTTTAATTATTGATGATATTCGCGACCAAGTTTTTGCGTCTATTGCGATGGATTGGTAAAAAAATAACCTTATATTTGAGCAATGACCAGAATTGAATATTTAGTAGCACATCCGTACGAAGTTGAGAAATCGGACATTCCACTTCTTAAAAAAGAGGTAGAAAAATATCCGTATTTCTACACATTGCGCGCTTTATTACTTTATGGTTTAAAAAAGGAAAATCATCCTTCTTTTGAGGATTATTTGAACAAAACTTCAATTCACAGTAGCAATCGTGTCGATTTGTATCATTACATCAATTCAGAACCAATTCAAAAAGAAATTCAAACAAAAACTGAAACTATTTCTCCTGAAATGGAAGAAGAAATAATGGAAGAATTAGTTGAAAACGAAATTATTTCTGAACCAATTTTAGAAAATTCTACTTCTGAAATCATCGAAAACAATAACGAAACAGTTGAAGTTATTGATGAAATCATTGAAGAAAAAGAAGAAGAATTAAACCAAGAAATTGAAGTTGTTTCTGAAACTAATTCAGAAGAAATCAATGAAGATATTGTAGACGAAATGATCGAAAATGATACAGAAGAATCTGAATTGAGAACAGATCATGTTGTTGATATTATTTCGGATGAAGAATTGAACGAAGTTGCTGAAATCACGAATAAAGTTGTGGTAGAAAATAATTCGAAAGAAGAAAATTTAACTTCTGAGAATGATATCGAAAATGCTGTTCAACAAACTTCTGGAATTGAAATTATTGAATCTGAACCTCAGCAGGTAATTGAAACAATTGAAGATAATCAGGAAGAAGAAATTATAGAAGGATTGTCTGAAAATGCGGAGGTAATTGAAGAATCTGAACCTGAAACGATTGAAGAAAAAGTAGAAATCATTGAAAATAATTCGGATGATTCGACGTTCTCTTTTTCGGATTGGTTGAAGAAAGTTCCTTCTCAATCAAAAACTCAACAAGAGATTGAGGAAGAGCAAGAAATTGCAGAAAGAGAAATAAAATATAAGTTGATTGATGACTTTTTGGAAAAAAATCCGAAAATCGTTCCGATGAAAAAAACGGATATTACACCAGTTAACACACCATCAAATTTCGTTCAGAATACGGAAGAATATTCGGATTTGATGACCGAAACTTTGGCTCAAATTTATATTGAGCAAAAAAAATATGATAAGGCAATTAAAGCTTATAAGATATTAATTTTGAAATATCCAGAAAAAAATAGTTTATTTGCAAATCGAATTAAAGAAATTGAAAATTTAAAAAACTCTAAATAATAAAATGGGACTATTTCAGTTTTTCATGATTATTATCATGATTTTATGTGTATTATTAGTACTAATCGTATTATCTCAAAACCCTAAAGGAGGAGGATTATCTTCTACTTTCGGAGGTGGCGGAGGAAGCCAAATGTTTGGAGTTCAAAGAACGAATAAATTCTTAGACAACACAACTTGGGGATTATTTATCGCTGTAATCGTATTGATTATTGGAGCAAGTGCTTCGCATGAAAATCCAAATGCGATAAAACCAATTAAGCCAAATGTTACGGCACCAGCTAATAATTTACCAACGCAACCTGCTGCAAACGGAGCAAGTCAAAATCAATTACCAGCTCAACCAGCGAAGTAATTTTGATAAGAAAATATACAAGCCTCACAAATTGTGAGGCTTTTTTTGTTGATTGATTAATATTATCTTTAAATTTATCAAAACCTAAATTATGAAAACATTCGTTTCATTTATAACCATCTTACTTACTTTTATAAGCTGTGTTGGTCAAAAAGTATATCAGAAAATTCCAAAAGAAAATTATCAATTACTCACAACTTTTTCTGCGCAATATGAATTATCAGGAACACATTTCTTCAAAAATGAAACTGAATTAAACAACATGTATGCCACATTACCAAAAGATTACAATAAATCATTACCTCGTTTCGTTATTGATTATGAACAAAATCAAATAATTTTGATTCCTCAAAAACATATTAATTCATATAATATTGATTCTATTACTGGTAATGAAAAGATTTATAATTTACATTTAACACCTATAAAAGGAATTAATCAAACACAAGATTCTTCAAATTTATTGATGATGATTGTACCTAAATCTGTAGAGAAGATTTTAGTAAAAACTAAATAAAAATGGAAAAATATACATCTAAATATTTACTTATTTGTCTTGCATTTAGCACAAACTTATTTGCTCAACAAAACTTTTGGAAAACTACCAATGCGAAAGGAAATATTTCTAAAGAGCAATTAAATCCAAGAGCACATATACCAACTAAATCGGTTAAATTAGACTTAGCTTATGATAATTTGGTGAACTATTTAAACAATACGAATCAACAAAATTTTTTATTAAAATTTCCAACTGAGAACGGAAAGTTTAATACATATCGTATTGTAGAAACCTCAAATTTATCTCCTGAATTACAAACTAAATACCCAGATATAAAATCTTTTTCTGGATACAATACAAATGATTTGACAGAGAAAATCAATTTTAGTTTATCTCCTCAATTTGGTTTGTATGGTTTAGTTTCAAACGGCAATAAAACAGTGTTAATAGACGCTTACACCAAAAATAAAGCGTCATATATTGTGTATGATAAAAAAGATTTAGTTAATACAAATTCTTTCAAATGTGCTACAGAACCTTCTGAAAGTGCTCTTGGGATAGATAATTTGAATTTTGAAACTATTAAACAATCTTCTCGAACAGCAACTCAAAATGGAAGTTTAAGAAAATTTAGATTAGCCATTACAACAACGACTGAGTATTCAGATTTTGTAATCAAACAAGCTAATTTATCATCTGGTACAGAAGCTCAAAAGAAAGCGTCAATATTAGCTGCAGTCAATTTATCACTCACACGAATTAATGGCGTTTTAAAAAATGATGTTGGTGTTTTTTTAGAATTAATTCCAAATACTGATCAATTATTTTTTATTGATTCTGATTCTTTCCAAGACCCTAATATTAATTCTAATTCTGCAGCAAATTACAATCTTGAGGAAAATATTACTGTTACAAATAATGTTATTGGAGTTGCTAACTACGATATTGGTCATTTATTTTTTCAAGTGAATGATGATAATAATTCAAATGGATTAGCCAATACGCCAGCAGTTTGTAATGATAGAGCAAAAGCAGGAGGAGTGACTGGTACAATAGTTCCTATTGGGGATGCTTTTGATATTGATTATACTGCCCACGAAATTGGTCATCAATTAGGTGCCTACCATACACAAAACAACAATTGTAATCGTACACTTAACAGTTCTGTTGAACCTGGAAGTGGTTCTACAATTATGGCTTACACTGGTATCTGTTCACCAAACGTACAAAATCAAAGTGATGCATATTTCCATACAAAAAGTTTAGAAGAAATGGCAAAAGTGCTAAATTATGTGAATTGTGGACAATTCGTTACAACAACTAATGCTGCACCTATTATAGCTTCTAACTTGAAAACAAAATATAACATTCCAATTTCAACTGCATTTGCTTTAGAAACATTAGCCACTGACTCAAATAATGATCAATTAACATATTCTTGGGAGCAGATGAATCCTGAAGTTTCTGAAACTTCTATTAAATCACTTCCTCCTATTTCCTCTAATTCTCAAGGCCCAAATTTCAGATCATTCTCTCCACAAAAAGTTGGAATTCGCTATTTTCCTCGTTTAGAAAAAATTATTTCAAATGAATTAGTATTTCAAACAAATCTATATCTGTCAAACGTTTCAAATTACGATAAAAACAATTGGGAAGTCATTCCTTCAGTTCCTCGTACAATGAATTTCTCTGTAACAGTTCGTGACAATAATTCTGAAGTTGGATTAACCGCTCGACAAAATGTTCAGTTAAACTTTCTAAATTTTGGTCCATTCAAAGTGACTTCACAATCAATTGCAGAAAATTGGAAACAAGATAACACTGCTACAATTACTTGGAATGTTGCAGGAACTGATGCAAACGGTATTGACACACAAAATGTAAAAATTTTATTATCGGTTGATGGAGGAAAAACATTTGATTATGTTTTAGCTGAATCAGTTCCGAACAACGGTTCTTATACATTCACAGTTCCTGCAGGATTAGGAATTACTAATAAAGCGAGAATTATGATTAAAGCTATTGATAACGTTTTCTTAGCTGTTAACTCTACTGATTTTTCTATAGAAAGTTCTTTAACTACAAATGATATAAAAGGAAAAGATTTAGGTACGATTTCTCCAAATCCTTCAAATGGAATAATCAATTTAGATTTTACAAACTCATTTACAACAGGTAAAATTACGGTGACAGATTTAGCAGGAAGAACAGTTTACTCAAACAAATTGAATTCTTCGAAATCTCAACAAGTTAATTTATCTAGTTTATCAAATGGTGTTTACATTGTTTCGATTGAAGCAGGTAACGAACAATTCACGAAAAAAGTGATTATCAAAAAATAATTATTCATAAAAATCACTTTAAATGCCAAGTTGTCATACAACTTGGCATTTTTGTTTTAAGGAGTGAAATTAACTTATCCATAATGGCAGAAATTGTGTGTTGGCACGTTTTTCGTTTATTTAAAACCATCAATTATTAAAATAAAAATATAAATATGTCACAATTAAACATTAAACCATTAGCAGATCGAGTGGTTATTGAGCCTGCTCCTGCAGAAACTAAAACAGCATCAGGAATTATTATCCCAGATTCAGCAAAAGAGAAACCTCAAGAAGGAATCGTTGTAGCAGTTGGTAATGGTAAAAAAGATGAACCAATAACTGTTGCAATTGGAGACAAAGTTCTTTACGGAAAATATTCAGGAACTGAATTAAAATTAGAAGGAAAGGACTATTTAATCATGCGTGAAGCTGATATTTTGGCAATCATCTAAATTTAGTTGTAATTAGTAAAATGTATTAAGTACAAAGTAACTTATTTTTTTATTTTTAATTATATTCGACTTAAGACTTAAGACAACAAAACTTATAAAAAAAATGGCAAAAGATATTAAATTCGACATTGAATCAAGAGACGCTTTAAAAAGAGGTGTTGATGCATTAGCAAATGCAGTTAAAGTAACATTAGGACCAAAAGGTCGTAACGTAGTTTTAGAAAAATCTTTCGGTGCTCCACATGTAACAAAAGACGGAGTTTCTGTAGCAAAAGAAATCGAATTGGAAGATCCAATCGAAAACTTAGGTGCTCAAATGGTAAAAGAAGTTGCTTCTAAAACAAACGACGTTGCAGGTGATGGTACTACAACTGCTACAGTTTTAGCTCAAGCTATCGTTCGCGAAGGTTTGAAAAACGTTGCTGCAGGTGCGAACCCAATGGACTTAAAACGTGGTATTGATAAAGCTGTTTCTGGAATCGTTTCTAACTTAAGAGAGCAATCTCAAGAAGTTGGTGATTCATCAGAAAAAATTAAACAAGTTGCTTCTATCTCTGCAAATAACGATGATACTATTGGATCATTAATCGCAGAAGCTTTTTCTAAAGTTGGAAAAGAAGGAGTAATTACTGTTGAAGAAGCAAAAGGAACAGAAACTTACGTTGACGTTGTAGAGGGAATGCAATTCGATCGTGGATATCAATCTCCTTACTTCGTTACAAACGCAGATAAAATGATTGCTGAATTAGAGAATCCTTACATCTTATTATGTGAGAAAAAAATCTCTAACTTACAAGAAATCTTACCTTTATTAGAACCAGTTGCTCAATCAGGACGTCCATTCTTAATTATTTCTGAAGAAGTTGAAGGTCAAGCTTTAGCTACTTTAGTAGTGAACCGTTTAAGAGGTTCTTTAAAAATTGCTGCTGTTAAAGCACCAGGATTTGGAGATCGTAGAAAAGCGATGTTACAAGATATAGCAATCTTAACAGGAGGTACAGTTATTTCTGAAGAGCAAGGAATTACGTTAGAAACTGCTACTTTAGAAATGTTAGGTACTGCTGAAAGAGTAGTTATCGACAAAGACAATACAACTATTGTTAATGGTGCTGGTGATGCAGAGCAAATCAAATCTCGTGTTAACCAAATTAAAGCACAAGTAGAAACAACTACTTCTGACTATGACCGCGAAAAATTACAAGAGCGTTTAGCTAAATTAGCTGGAGGTGTTGCTGTATTATACGTTGGTGCTGCTTCAGAGGTTGAAATGAAAGAAATTAAAGACCGTGTTGATGATGCTTTACACGCAACTCGTGCTGCTGTAGAAGAAGGTATCGTTGCTGGTGGTGGTGTTGCTTTTGTTAGAGCTTTATCTAACTTAACAATCGATACTACAAATGCTGACGAAGCTACAGGTGTTAAAATAGTAACGCGTGCAGTTGAAGAACCATTACGCCAAATCGTTCACAACGCTGGTGGTGAAGGTTCTGTAGTTGTTGCAAAAGTAAAAGAAGGAAATGGAGATTTCGGATACAATGCAAAAACTGACGAATATGTAAACATGATCGAGGCTGGAGTTATTGATCCAACTAAAGTCGCTCGTGTTGCATTAGAAAACGCTGCTTCTGTTGCAGGTATGTTAATTACTACTGAGGCGGTTGTTACAGAAATTAAAAAAGATGAGCCAGCTATGCCACCAATGGGAGGTGGAATGCCAGGAATGATGTAATCATCAACTCATAAAAATATACAATAGAAAAAGCCATTCAGAACTCTGAATGGCTTTTTCATTAAGTCATAAATAATAAAAACTATATAATCGTCGATTTCCCCATCAATACATTTTCAAAATTAAAATATGAATGATGATCATGATCGCTCAATAATATCTTCGCAATATAATTTGCTACAACAGACGTCGAATAATCGCTCGTTTCATCTAAATCTGAAGTTACAATCAAATTATTAATCGCATTTCCCACCGCATTTTCTATTGCTTTTGCTCCTTCTTCCAATCCCAAATAACGCAACATCATTGCGGCACTCAAAATAGAAGCCATCGGATTTGCAATTCCTTTTCCTTTTGCTTGTGGATACGAACCATGAATAGGCTCGAACAATGCATTTTCTGTACCAATAGAAGCCGAAGGCAACAAACCTATACTTCCTCCAATTACACTTCCTTCGTCCGAAATAATATCACCAAACATATTCTCTGTCAAAATCACATCAAATTGTTTTGGATTGATAATTAATTGCATCGCTGCGTTATCAACAAACAAGAAATCTAATTCAACTTCAGGATATTTTTGGCTAATATCCATCGCAACTTTTCGCCATAAACGAGAGGTATCCAACACATTTGCCTTGTCTACCAACGTTACTTTTTTGCGACGCTTCATTGCTTCCTGAAAAGCTAAATGTGTAATTTGCTCAATGTCTTTTCTGTTGTACGAACACGTATCATACGCATGAGAACCATCTTGTGCTGTAAATTTTTCTCCGAAATAAATTCCATTAATCAATTCACGAAAAATAACCATATCTGTTCCTTCGATGTGCGAACGTTTCAATGGACTTTTCCCCAACAAAGATTCGTAAGCCTTGATTGGACGGATATTTGCAAATAAACCAAGTTCCTTTCTTAGCTTTAACAAACCTTGTTCGGGACGAACTTTAGCGTTCGGATTATTGTCATATTTTGGATCACCAATAGAACCAAACAAAACCGCATCTGCATCTTTACATAATTGCAATGTCGCATCAGGCAAAGGATTTCCCGTTTCGTCAATCGCAATTGCACCAATCAAAGCTTCCTCAAATTCGAAATTATATTTAAAAATTTGTTCAACGACTTTCAGAACTTTTATTGTTTCCGAAACGACTTCTGGTCCTATTCCATCGCCAGAAAGTACTGCAATTTTATGCGTTTTCATGTTGTAAAGATTTATGGTTTTGTTCGTAAGTTTCTATTTTATCTTTTTGACTGATTAAAAAATCAATGTCATCATATCCATTTAATAAACAGATTTTTTTATAAGAATCAACATCAAAGTTGATGGTTTGATCTTGAATTTTTAAGGTTTGATTTTCTAAATTAACTTCAAATTCTGTTGAAGGATTTTGATCGATGATCTCAAAGATTTGATTTAAAATTTCATCTGAAACAACGATTGGTAAAATTCCGTTATTCAATGCATTTCCTTTGAAAATATCTGCAAAATAACTACTAATTACCACATCAAATCCGTAATCTTTGATTGCCCAAGCAGCGTGTTCTCGGCTACTTCCACAACCAAAATTTTTACCTGCAACTAATATTTTTCCAGCATATTTTGAATCATTCAGCGGGAAATTATCAATTGATTGATTATCTTGATTAAATCGCCAATCTCTGAATAAATTATCTCCAAAACCTTCTCTACTAATCGCTTTCAAAAAACGAGCTGGAATAATTTGATCGGTATCTATATTTTCTATTTTAATCGGAACAGCCGATGATTTTAATTGATTGATTGAATCCATTTTGAGTAAATTTTAATTGATATCAACAATTTTTCCGTGAATTGCAGCAGCAGCAGCAATCAAAGGACTTGCTAATAATGTACGAGAATTTGGACCTTGACGTCCTTCAAAATTTCTATTCGAAGTCGAAACACAATATTTTCCTTCTGGAACTTTATCGTCGTTCATCGCCAAACAAGCCGAACAACCTGGTTCGCGCAATCTGAATCCAGAGGCTTCAAAAATTTTGTCCAAACCTTCTTCTATCGCTTGCTTTTCTACTTGTTTCGATCCCGGAACAATCCACGCAGTTACATTTTCATTGCGCTGTTTTCCTTTCACATAATTTGCTACTTCACGCAAATCTTCGATTCTTGCATTTGTACAACTTCCGATAAACACATAATCAATTGGATGATTGATGATTGATTGATTATCTTGGAATCCCATATATTTCAACGCTTTTTCAAACGATTCTTTTTCATTATCGCTTAACGAATCTTTAGAAGGAATACTGTCTTTCACCGAAATTCCCATTCCTGGATTCGTACCAAACGTAATCATTGGATAAATATCCGCAGCGTCAAATTCTATTTCTTCATCAAAAATTGCATCAGCATCACTTGGTAAAGTTTTCCAATATGCTACTTTTTGCTCCCAATCTTCTCCTTTCGGTGCAAATGGTTTATCTTTTAAATAAGCAAAAGTTGTTTCATCTGGTGCAATCATTCCGCCACGAGCGCCCATTTCTATCGACATATTACAAACTGTCATTCGACCTTCCATCGACATATTCTCGAAAACATCTCCTGCATATTCACAGAAAAAACCTGTTCCTGCATTTGTTCCAACTTTAGAAATGATATACAAAATCACATCTTTTGGTTGAACATTTGGATTCAGTTTTCCATTAACTGTAATTCGCATCGATTTTGGTTTATTCATCAACAAACATTGACTAGCAAAAACCTGTGCAACTTGACTTGTTCCAATTCCGAAAGCAATTGCTCCAAAAGCTCCATGCGTAGATGTGTGACTATCGCCACAAACCATGCTCATTCCTGGTTGCGTAACACCCAATTCTGGCGCAATAATGTGAACAATTCCTTGATACGGATGACCTAAACCATAAAAAGTAATATTATTTTTTTCGCAATTAATCGCTAATTGCTCTAATTGTTGTTTTGATAATGGATCTCGAACTGGCTTATCTTGATTAATCGTTGGTACATTGTGATCCGCAGTTGCAACAATTTGATTTGGTCGAAAAATTGGAATATTTCTCGCTTCTAATTCTGCAAAAGCTTGTGGACTTGTTACTTCGTGAATTAAATGTTTATCAATATAAATCACTTGTGGTCCATTTTCTACTTGGCTGACAACATGGGCATCCCACACTTTATCGAATAATGTTCTCATGCGAATTTTCTCTGTGATGTTTGATTAAACTGATGCATTAATCCAAGTAAATCTTCACGAACAACTTCTTTCTTCAAATCTGCAATTTCTAAAAATTGTTCATATAAAATATCTAATTCATTTTTAGATGTATCGAAACCGATATCTTTTAGACGATAAGCTAACGCCGAACGCCCGCTACGAGCTGTCAAAATAATAGAGGATTCATTAACTCCAACATCTGCTGGATTGATAATTTCGTATGTTTCACGGTTTTTAATCACACCATCTTGATGAATTCCAGAACTGTGCGCAAAAGCATTCGATCCTACAATTGCTTTGTTTGGTTGAACCATCATTCCCATTGTTTCAGAAGTTAATTGACTTAATTCTGTTAACATTTGAGCATTGATATCTGTATAAAAATTCAATTCTTTGTGTTGTCTAAAAATCATCACGATTTCTTCCAAGGCCGTATTACCAGCACGCTCACCAATTCCATTAATTGTACATTCTATTTGGCGTGCTCCATTTATAGCTCCTGCAACTGCATTCGCTGTCGCTAAACCTAAATCGTTATGATTGTGGCAAGAAATAATCACATTATCAATTCCTTGAACATGATCTTTTAAATATTTAATTTTATTTCCATACTCAAAAGGCAAACAATAACCCGTTGTGTCTGGAATATTAAGAACCGTCGCACCAGCTTTTATCACTTCTTCACAAACTTGAGCAAGAAAAGCATTATCCGTTCTTCCTGCATCTTCAGCATAAAACTCAACATCATCTACAAATGTTTTTGCATATGCAACCGCTTCAACTGCACGTTCGATAATCGCTTCACGATTCGAATTAAATTTGTGAATAATATGAGAATCCGAAGTTCCAATTCCGGTATGAATTCTTGGTTTTACGGCATATTGTAAAGCTTTAGCTGCAGATTCTATATCTTTTTTGTTTGCACGAGTTAAACCACAAACTGTGGCATTTTTCACTAATTTTGAAATTGCATTTACGGCTTCGAAATCTCCAGGACTTGAAATTGGAAAACCAGCCTCGATAATATCAACGCCTAATTCGTCCAATCGAGCCGCAATTTCTAACTTCTGTTTTTTGTTTAACTTACACCCCGGCACTTGCTCTCCATCTCTCAGTGTCGTATCAAAAATTTGAATCTTCTCAGCACTCATTGCAATTAGTTTTGTTTGTTATTGTGATGTAAAATTAAAATTGTACTAACTTTAAATTTTCAAATTGAAAAGTGTTTTACAATTCTTAAAGCTAAAATATTTATCATAATCATTTTATTTTCAATACATTATATATAATTTAATTACAATGTCAAATCATAACAAAGACGCACTATTTAGTTTAATAAAGTCACTTAATCGTTCCGAAAAACGTCAATTCAAACTTTATGTAAATCGTCTGCAAATTAATGCAGATGCAAAATTTTTGTTATTATTTGAAGCATTGGATAAGTTGGAAGAATATGATGAAACGGCTATTTTGAAGAAAAAAATTACCACGAAACAACAATTATCTAATCTAAAAGCGCATTTGTACAAACAAATTTTGTTTAGCTTGAGAATGAATCCTTCGCAACAAAATTCGCGTATGCAAATACGTGAACAGTTTGATTTTGCTACGATTTTGTATCAAAAAGGCTTACACAAACAAAGTCTAAAAATGTTGGACAAAGCCAAAACTCAAGCCTTAGATTTTGACGAAAAAGCCATTGCTTATGATATTTTAGAACTCGAAAAAATTATCGAATCACAATTCATTACACGAAGTATTTCTGGTCGTGCAGATCAGTTGATTGAACAATCGGAGGAATTGAGTTTACAGAATTTACAAGCAAGTAAATTGTCTAATTTATCGCTAAAATTGTATAGTATTTTGCTCGAGAATGGATACGCAAAAGATGATGATGAAATTCAAAAAATTCAGAATTTCTTTGATTCGGAAACAAAAAATATCGATTTTAAGAAATTAAAATTCAAAGAGAAACTGTGGTTTTACAAAGCAAATGTTTGGTTGTCGATGTTAACGCAAAACCTACACTCTGCCTATGAATTTTCGAAAAAATGGGTTGAATTATTTTACGAGAAAAAAGAACGAATTCTTAGTCATCCAGTTTGGTTTATTAAAGGAAATAGCTATTTATTAAAGATCTTATACCTGAAAAAAAATTCTGAAGAATTTAAATTTTGGTTTGATAAATTAGAATCTGTTTACGAGATTTTGCCTCAAAATGATAATGTGGAAGCGCTTTGGTTTATCAATAAATTTAATAGCAAACTGAATTATTTTTTCATTAATCCGAAAGAAAATATTAGTCCATTTTTGATTAAAGATATTTTACGCGAAATTAAATCGCATCATCATAAAATCGATAATCATCATATTTTGGTGCTTTATCTAAAAATTGCTGCCTATTATTTCTTAAACAAAGATTGGGATAATTCGTTCGAGTATTGTCAAAAAATAATCAATAGTGAAGCGTCAATTCAAGAAGATTTACATTTTTACACCTTGGTTTTGATTATGATGAATTTGTATGATTCTGGGAATGATCAAGAATTGGATACATATTCGTACAAAACGCATCAATTCTGCAAAAAGATGAAAAATAGTAATATTATTACACGAAAAATTAGTTTATTTTTTATTGAATTGAATGATTTGTACCCACATGAAAAAGTAAAAGCTTTCAGAGAATTAGATGATTTTTTGAAAGATTCGGACAATCAAAATTTGTTGCGAAGAAATACCAATTACATTAATCTTAGACGTTGGATGGAGGATAAAATTTAGACTTAAATTATCTGCATAAAATAATTTTAAAAATTTAGTGTTTATCATATATTTACATCTAAATTAACACATAAACACTATGTACCAAGATTACAAAGTTGGCGAACATAAAGCGAACAAAGGATTGCGCTTTTTAAATTTTATTATAGATTATGTATCAATCATTTTATTGACGATGCTATTTTTCGGTTTTATAGCAATTGTTATTGTGATCATTAATCCAGAAAGCGACATTATTTATCAATTAGAAAATATAAATCCTTTGATTGATAGAGTTATCACAGCCTTTTTTTATGTTTTACTAATTTTTTTATCAGAGTTTTTAACCAAAGGACGTTCATTAGGTAAATTTATTACAGGAACAAAAGTTGTGATGATTGACGGTTCTACACCTACAACGAAAGATTATTTTACAAGAAGTATTTGTAGAATAATTCCATTTGATGTTCTTACTTTTTTAGGAGAAAATGGTTGGCACGATAAAATTTCAAAAACTACAATTGTGAACAAAAAAGCTTTTGAAGCAGATTTATCACAAGCAGACAACATCGAAAGTATTGGAAAAACTGAGTTTGAATAATTTTCTATAAAATAAAATCTATTCAAATTATCTCAAAACAATAATTTATGTAAAAAATCATTGTTTTTTCTGCGTATTATTTCGCAAAAAAGGCTATTTATTAATACCTTTGCAACGTAAATATATTTTTGAGAAATGGAAAAACAACCTCAAGAGGTAGTGTTAGTTGGTGCTGGTATCATGAGTGCTACTTTAAGCATACTTCTTAAAAAAATAAATCCGGCTATTAAGATTTCTGTTTTCGAAAAATTAGATAAGATTGGATTTGAAAGCTCTGATGCTTTCAATAATGCAGGTACTGGTCACTCTGCTTTTTGTGAATTGAATTATACACCAATGGACAAAAATGGAGTGGTTAATATTGATAAAGCAATTAATATTGCAAAACAATTTGAAACTTCGAAAGAGTTTTGGTCTTACTTAGTCGAAAATAATTACGTTTCTTCTCCAGAAAAATTCTTACGTCCTACTCCACATATGTCTTTTGTTTGGGGCGATGACGATGTAAATTTCTTGAAAAAACGTTACGAAAAATTATCTCAGCATCCTTTATTTAAGGATATGGAATATTCGGATGATGTTTCTAAAATCAGAGAATGGGCTCCATTAATTGTTGACGGTAGAAAAGGTAATGAAAAAGTTGCGGCAACGCATATGAACTTGGGAACTGATGTGAATTTTGGTGAATTAACGCGTCAAATTTTCAAAGGTTTACAAGACAAAAAAGAAATCACGTTAGAAACTGAACACGAAGTAAAAGACTTAACTCGTCTTAGCAACGGAAAATGGGCAGTTAAAGTAAAAGATTTAAAATCTGGAAATAACAAAGCACTTAATGCTGATTTCGTATTTATTGGTGCAGGTGGAGGAGCAATTTTATTGTTACAAAAATCTGGAATTCCAGAATCGAAAAAATTTGGTGGCTTCCCAGTTGGTGGACAATGGTTAATTTGTCAAAACGAAGAAGTAATCAAAAAACATCATGCAAAAGTATATGGAAAAGCAAAAATTGGTGCACCACCAATGTCTGTTCCTCACTTAGATACACGTGTTATTGATGGAAAACAATCTCTATTATTTGGTCCATTTGCAACATTCTCAACAAAATTCTTAAAATACGGATCTAATTGCGATTTATTCAAATCTGTAAACTTAGGAAACGTAGGATTTTTGATGAATTGTGGATTAAACAATATCGATTTAACAAAATACCTGGTAGAACAAGTGATGTTATCTAAAGCGAAAAAAGTAGAAGAATTACAAGAATATTTTCCTGAAGCTAAACTAGAAGATTGGTTCGAACAAACTGCAGGACAACGTGTTCAAGTAATCGAAAAACAAGATGGAAAAGGAGTTTTAAAATTTGGTACAGAAATCGTAACATCTCAAGATGGAACAATGTCTGCCTTATTAGGAGCTTCTCCAGGAGCATCTACATCTGTTAGTGCAATGTTGAACTTAATGAAACAATGTTTCCCAGACTTGATGAAAAACAACTGGAACGAAGCAATCAAAGAAATGATCCCTTCTTACGGTGAAGATTTAGCACAAGCTGAATTAGTTGAAGCATCAAGAGCCCGTACAACTAAAGTGCTTAAAATTTTAGATTAAGATTTTCTTACATCATATAATTATAAATCCTGATATTCATTTGTCAGGATTTTTTTTGCACGAAACTTAAGAGCATAAAAAAAGGTTTGAGAATAAATTCTCAAACCTTTTAATTTTTTCTGAACATCTTAGTCTTTCTTGTCTTCGCTTTTGATAATTTCGTATTCAACTTGCATCACTCCTGTATTGGTGTGACCAATTTCGCTGAATGCAGCTTGACTTAAGTCTAAAACTCTAGATTTAGCGTATGGACCTCTGTCGTTGATTTCTACAACTACAGATTTACCATTTCTGATATTCGTAACTTTTACTTTCGTACCAAATGGTAAAGACTTATGGGCAGCTGTTAGTTCGTGTTTGTCATACGTTTCACCACTAGCTGTCTTGCGTCCGTGGAATTTGTCTCCATACCAAGAAACAACTCCTGTCGAGATTTTTCGAGCACTATTCTCGATAAGTTCTCCAACCAACTTTTCATCTTCAACTGATAATGTATCTTTTTTGATGGTATCATTATCAATATCGTTACTAAATCTTTTCTCAGAAGCTGGCATAATAATTGTGTCATTATTACCAGAATCCTTAAAAATTTTACCATCAGCATTTGCTATTGGAAAAATCATTAACATTGCTATAAACGCTGTAATGCTTTTCGTCATCCTTTAGATTTTTCTGATTTACTTTGCAAATTTAAGGGTATAAACAGCTTCTTATTTAGAATTATTCTAATCAATTGATTTTTAATTCTAAAATCTCTTGTGCTTTGCGAATTTAGATGCTTACAGCGATTTGTTAATTTAATGTTAAAATAAAACTATAATCCTAATTTTTTTGGGAATTATTTATTTAAATCGGATATACTATTGATTATCAATAAATAATAATTTTATATAATTTGAAGAAATTTATCTAATAAAGAAATAAAAAAGGTAAAGTGTTATAAACTTTACCTTTTCTTAATTTTTAAAGATTTAAAAATCAATTATAAACTAGCTAAAATATCTTTTACTTTAGCTGAAATTAATTTTCCTTCCGCTTTACCAGCTAATTTAGATGAAGCAGCTCCCATTACTTTTCCCATATCTTTTGGAGAAGTAGCGCCAACCTCTGCAACAATTTCTGTAATTGCAGCTGTTAATTCTTCGTCTGATAATTGAGCAGGTAAAAATTGTTGAATAACTTCTGCTTGTGCCAATTCTTTTTCAGCTAATTCAGCACGTCCATTTGCTTCGAATTGTTCAGCAGCTTCTTTACGTTGTTTTACTAATTTTTGTAATAAAGCAATTTCTTGATCTTCTGATAATTCTCCGTTAGCACCTGATGTTTTTGCTAATAATAATTCAGATTTTACAGCTCTTAAAGCTTCTAAAGCAACAGTATTTTTAGCTTTCATCGCTTCTTTTAACTGTGCCATTATTTGAGTTTCTAAATTCATTTGTTTTGCTTTTAGACTACAAATTTAAGACAAAAAAAGGCTCATCGCAAAAGCAATGAACCTTTTCTATAATAAGAATATTTTTTACGAGTGATCGTTTATTAATCTACGTTATCGTGTAGAAAATTGTTTGGACGAATTTGTGTTTCGTTGTTACGATTAGTTCCGACAGAAAAATCAGAAGATTGATTATCATTACGATCAGATAAATTCAATCCTTGACGTTTATAAGCAGGAATTGCTTCGTATTCGTCTACTTGAGAATTCGTCATCGTATTGTTGAATTTAAAATTAAATTGTTTCAAACGATTTCTTCTCTCTTCAATCATACTATTCAATTCAGGATCATTTGATTGCTCAATTGGCTGACTAAATGGATCTATAGCAACTTGTACTTCTTCAGCTTGTGGAGCAGCAGAATGAGTTACATTAGATTGAATTGGCTCTACATTTCCATATCCTTCGTTCTTTGGAGCTTGGTATCCAGCATAATTATTTTGAGGATAATTTGACTGTTCTGAAGCTACAGGATTAGAATATGAATTATATGTTTGATTATTATTTACATTATTCGTTGGTTCTTGCGGACGATTAAAATCAGATTTCAAACGTGGTTCGAAATCATCGTAAGAACGTCTTTCTTGTACTGGCTCATCTTCAATATCATCTAAAACATAACGCTTTGGAGAATTATTTTCTTCGAAAGATTCTTCTGGCGTATTGTGATAAGTTTGTTGTTGAAAACTTTGGTTAATATCTGCTTGACGATAATTATTTTGAGGAGCCTCTGGCGTTTGATTTTGTTGAGGCGTTTGTGGTGCTTGTTGAGAAGCATTAGAACGACCAAAGTCTAACGTCATTGGTTTTACACGATTTACAAAAGGTTGCTCAACTGATAATGTTTTATTTATTGGTTGCTCTTCCTCTAATGTGTGTACAATTTTTTGTTCCTCTTTCCCTGTATACGCCTGATCTTCTGTAGGAAAACCAGTTGCCACAACAGTTACAGAGATAGAATCTCCTAAATCTAAGTCTTCACCAATACCCATGATAATATTTGCACTATTACCAGCTTCTTGTTGAATGTAATCATTGATAATACCGATTTCATCCATTGTAATTTCGTTATTACCAGATAAAATCAATAACAATACGTTACGTGCACCTGTAATTTTGTTGTTGTTTAACAATGGAGAATCTAAAGCAGAAGAAATTGCATCTTTCGCTTTGTTTTCACCAGAACCTTGTGCAGATCCCATGATTGCTGTACCAGAATTTTTAAGTACTGTACGCGCATCACGTAAATCGATGTTCATTGCATAGTGTTGTGTAATAACTTCTGCAATTCCTTTAGCTGCTGTTGTTAAAACCTCATCAGCTTTTGAGAAACCATTTTTGAAACCTAAGTTTCCGTATAACTCACGTAATTTATCATTGTTGATCACAATCAATGAATCTACGTTTTGTCTTAATTTTTCGATACCTTTTTCGGCTTGTTCCAACCTCATTCTTCCTTCGAAAAAGAATGGCGCTGTAACAATTCCTACTGTTAAGATATCCATTTCTTTTGCAATACCAGCAATTACTGGCGCTGCTCCGGTTCCTGTACCACCACCCATTCCGGCAGTAATAAAGACCATTTTAGTCCCTTCGTCTAAAACAGCTTTTACATCATCCATACTTTCGATAGCAGATTGCTCTCCTACCTCAGGATTTGCTCCAGCTCCTAAACCTTCTGTTATTGCTTGTCCTAATTGAATTCTTGTTGGTACTGGACTATTTGCTAATGCTTGAGAGTCCGTATTACAGATTACAAATTCTACACCTGCAATTCCTTGTTCAAACATGTAGTTTACGGCATTACTACCTCCACCACCTACTCCGATTACTTTGATAGCTTGAGATCGGCTCTTTGGTAAGTTGAACACAATATCTCCTGTTAACATATCACTCATATTCTTCTTATTAAATTGGTTCGTAATTTATTCTAGTTTATTCTTATTATTCAGTTTCGTTGATCATTTGGATAAATTTATCCGTCCATTTCGAAAAGAAGTTTTTCTTTTCTGGCTTAGATTTAGCTTCTTTCTTTTCTCCAATTTCTTGATCCAAGAATTCGTCCACTACTTCTTCTCTTTTTGGTTTTTGGATAATTTCTTCCTCAACAACAATTTCAGCTTTTACAGTCTTTTTTTGTTGTGTTGGTTGAATTCCAATTTCTAATTCTTCTTGGTTATTTAAATTATTAATAACTGGTTTTTCATAAATTTCGTGCTGATAATTCGCCGCTAATTCTTCTAAACCTTTCATTAATAAACCTACAGATGTTGCATATTCTGGTCCACTAATTTCCTCAGCTTTTGCACCAACAATATGTTCGTTAGAATATCCAATTCTTACATCCATTCCAGTTACATATTCTGTAAGTTGACGAATGTGTTTCAATTTAGATCCACCACCTGTTAAAACGATTCCTGCAATCAACTTTTTGTTTTGATCTTCGCAACCGTAATTTTTCAATTCCAAATATACTTGTTCCAAAATTTCCTGCACACGTGCATGAATAATTTGTGACAATCTTTTTAATGATATTTCTTTTGCTTCGCGTCCTTTTAAACCAGGAATCGATACAATTTCAGTTTCTTTATTTTCTCCTGGCCAAGCAGAACCAAATTTTTCTTTTAAAGCTTCGGCTTGCTTACCAATGATAGAACATCCAACTTTGATGTCTTCTGTAATCACATTTCCACCAAACGGAATAACAGATGTGTGACGAATAATATTATCCTTAAAAATTGCAATATCCGTTGTTCCACCACCTATATCGATCAATGCAACACCAGCTTCTTTTTCTTCTTCGCTAAGCGCAGCACTAGACGATGCAATTGGTTCTAAAGTAATACTTGCCAAACGTAAACCAGCAGCTTTTACACAACGTGCAATATTTCGGATAGATGAAACTTGTCCTACAACCACATGGAAATTAGCCTCTAAACGACTTCCGTACATACCAATTGGTTCACGGATTTCACCTTCGTTATCAACCTTAAATTCTTGAGGAAGAACATGGATAATTTCTTCTCCAGGTAACATCACCAACTTATAAACTTGATTTGTTAATAACTTTAAATCATTATCATCAATCACGTCTTCTGAATTGGTACGAGTAATGTAATCGCTATGTTGTAAACTACGAATATGTTGTCCAGCAATACCAACAGTAACATCAGTAATTTTGACACCAGATGATCTTTCAGCCTTATCAATTGCCTCTTTTATCGAGTTAATGGTTTGTGTAATATTATTTACAACACCTCTGTGTACACCTAAGCTTTTTGCTTGTCCGTGTCCAAGAATTTCGATTTTTCCGTTCTCATTTTTTCGTCCGACAAGCGCTACAATCTTTGTAGTCCCTATGTCTAAGCCAACTGCGATCTTACTATTGTTCTCCATTTTTTATTCGTTTGGTTGCTACAACTTGGTTTACAAATTTCAAGCTCAATTTTTCATAATCTTCAGTTCCTATAAAATCAATGTATTGATTATAGAATAATTTTAGATTATGTAACTTCTGTTCAAAGTTGTTTAAAGTTCCTAATTCTATATAATAGTTTCCTGTGTTTACAATTAAATTAAAAGAACGTTGTCCCACTTTTTGAATTGCTATGATATGATTTTTTAATAAATCGTCTGCTTTCAAAGCTTGAACAAATTTACTCAAATCCTCATATTCATTCGGTTTCACATCACCAGAAACTAAGATTACATCTGCTGAATTTAATTTAGATAAAGGCATTTTTCCGCCTTTTGTTGTCAAATAAAATTCATTTTTCAGCGTCTTTATTCTTGCTACTGCTGAGTTTGCTTTTATGTCAAGTCGTAAATGTCCGTTGATATCTTTACTTACTTGTACAGAATCCACAAAAGGACTCTCACTTACTTTTTGTTCGATTTCTTTTACATTCACTTCTCTTAGAGATTGTTTCAGAATGTCTTTTCCATCTCTGTTGATAATTTCTCTTATCGATTCATCATTAATAAAATAATTATCAACTGGCTGAACAAACGCCACGTCAATTTTATTCACTGTACGCGAAGCATTTTTAATTACCGTAAAACTAATCAAACCGATTAGCAAGGCAACTCCAAAAATCACTTTTATGATTTTCAATTTACGCTTCACTTAACCACTCTTTTATTGGTTTAACAATTGTATCAATATTTCCTGCTCCCACAGTCAATAATACATCAAAATCTTGTTTTTTGATGTTTGCTAAACTATCTTCTAATGAAGATACTATTTTTTCATTTAAATTCACCTTTTCTAGCAACCAATTTGAAGTAATTCCTTCGATTGGTAACTCTCTGGCAGGATAAATGTCTAATAAAATCAAACTATCTAACTGCGATAAACTTTGTCCAAATTCTTCTGCGAAATCTCTTGTACGTGTAAATAAGTGAGGCTGAAATACTCCCAACACTTTTTTACCCGGATAAAGTTCACGAACTGAACGAATTGCTGCATTCAATTCTGTTGGATGATGTGCATAATCGTCGATGTAAATTTTTCCATTTGCTTCGAAACGATTAAAACGTCTTTTAACTCCAACAAAAGTTGATAAAGCTTCTTTAATTTTATCATGAGGAACACCCATATAATCTGCAACAGCCAAAGCCGCAACCGCATTTTCCATATTGTGATGGCCTGGTAATAAAATTCCAACGTCTGTCAATGAACCGTTTGGCGTTTTTACATCAAACACATAATGTCCATCAATAATTCTTACATTGTGTCCATCATAATCTGCGTCCAAATCTACTCCATACGTAAAAGCTCCTTCGAAAGGCAAACCTTTGTGAACAAATAATTTTTCTTCCACAATTGCCGCAAATTCTTGAAACGATTTTTTCACTTCATCACGCTCACCATAAATATCCAAATGATCTGCATCATCACTTGTGATAATCGCTAATTTTGGAGAAAGACGTAAGAAAGAACGGTCAAACTCATCGGCTTCTGCAACTGTATATTTAGATCCATTTAAGATGATATTCGAATCGTAATTTTCTGCAATACCACCTAAAAAAGCTGTACATTCTACATTCGCAACTTTTAGGATATGTCCTAAAATAGATGAAGTCGTTGTTTTTCCATGTGTTCCCGCAACACCAATATTGTATGTATGTTTGGTAATTTCACCTAACACTTCTGAACGTTTCATGACTTTAAAATCATTCACTAAAAAATAATTTAGTTCTGAATGATCTTTTGGTACTGCTGGCGTATAAATTACCAACGTATTTTTTGGATTAATTCCTGCTGGAATTAACTCGATGTTATCTTCAAAATGAATATCAATTCCTTCAGCAATCAATTCAGTTGTTAACTCGGTTTGTGTTTTGTCATAACCTACAACTTCTTTTCCGATTGACTTGAAGAAACGTTCCAAAGCACTCATTCCGATTCCTCCTGCACCGATGAAATAATAATATGTTTTATCTAAAATATTCATTATAATAAATTCAATAATATATCTACAATCTTTTTTGTTGCGTACGGTTTCCCTAATTGCTTAATGTTTTGAGATAATTTATTTTTTAATTCTTCATTATTCGCCAAAGCAATTACTTCTTTGACTAAAATTTGTTTTGCATCTGCATCTTTCACCATGATCGCTGCATCCTTTTCAACCAATGCTTGTGCATTTTTGGTTTGATGATCTTCTGCCGCTGTTGGCAATGGAAGCAAAATAGTTGCTTTTCCTACAATACACAATTCCGAAATCGCCATTGCTCCTGCACGAGAAACAATCATATCCGAAGCTGCATAAGCATCTTTCATGTTGAAAATAAATTCGGTTACATGAATCGTTGGATATTTATCGCCAACCAAATTTTTGATTTTTTGATAATCTAACTTTCCTGTTTGCCAAATCAATTGAACGCCACTTGCAACAAATTCGTCAAGGTTTTCTAACCAAGCATTGTTCATTGCTCTTGATCCTTGTGAACCACCAACTGATAAAATAGTTGGTTTTTCTGGATCTAATCCAAAAGCTGAAATTGCTTCTGCTTTTGAAGGTAAATTTTGAAAAATTTCGGCACGAATAGGATTTCCTGTGTAATGCACTTTTTCTTGCGGAAACTGAGAAATTCCTTCGTAAGCTGTACAAATAGCACTAGCTTTATTTTTCAAAATTTTGTTGGTAACTCCTGGAAACGAATTCTGTTCTTGTAATAAAATCGGAACATTTTTACTTCCCGCTACCCACAACATTGGTCCACTTGCATAACCTCCTGTACCAACAGCTAAATCTGGCTGAAAATCTTTGTAGATTTTCTTTGCAAGATTTAAACTTTTTATCAATTTGAAAGGGAACTTTAAATTCGCTTTCATGTTACTTCTATCAAATCCAGAAATTGGTAAACCTTTTATGTCATACCCAACTTTTGGCACTTTTTCCATTTCCATTCTTCCTTCTGCTCCAACGAACAAAATTTGTGCATCTGGCAAACGACGTTTTATTTCGTCTGCAATTGCAATGGCTGGATAAATATGTCCACCTGTTCCTCCGCCGCTTATTAAAACTTTAGGCGATGTCTTCGATGTATTCTTCACTTAATACTTTTCTATCTTGTTCTAATTCTTCTTGCGATTTAATCTGAGTACTTACACTCAAAATTATTCCGAACGAAATACATGTCATCCAAATGGATGTTCCTCCGTAACTAATCATTGGCAATGGTTGCCCTGTTACAGGAATTAAATTAACCGCTACCGCCATGTTTACCATCGCTTGTATAATAATTGGTAAGCCCACTGCAAATACAAGTAGCGTACCAAAAACGGTATGAATTTTAGATGCGATGATACAAATCCGTATTAAAATCAGAAGGAAAATTCCGATTAATAGAATTGCACCAATTGCACCATATTCTTCTACAATAATCGCGAAGATAAAATCGGATGATGACTGCGGTAAAGTTTGTTTGAAAACACTTTTTCCTGGTCCAGCCATTTCATTCAATCCTCTCGCAATTGCAGCTTTTGCGTGTAAAACTTGATAACTTTCTAATCCAGAATCGTCATTAAATTTCTCGATACGTGACATCCATGTGTGCACACGAGAATTTGTTACTAAATCTGGTCGAGATAAAGCCATCCACACGAATCCGCCACCGAGTATTAAACCTACTCCGGCAATTGTAAATAAATATTTGAATGGAAATCCACCAATAATCAACAATATTCCGCACATTCCAGCTAACATCAACGCTGTTGAACCATTAGAAGGAAAGATTAATCCTACAATTACAATAATTGGTAAGAATAATGGAACTGCTGTATTTTTCCATGTATATTCTTTGTCTCTATTTTTTGTTAAATAACGAGCTATATAAATCAACAACGCTTGCGAAGCAATCATCGAAGGCTGAATACCAATTCCAGTCCCTGGAATAGTTAACCAACGCGCAGCATTTGCACCTCCAATGGTTTGTCCTTGTACGAGTGTTATTGCCAAAACTCCAGAAAGTATAACAACCGCTGTTAAAGCAAACAAACCAAACCAACGATAATCAATACGTTGTAATCCATAAATGATAAATAAACCAATTAATAAAATCACAGCGTGCTTACCTAAATGCCCAAAAATAGTTCCCGATCCTACCGTATACACCAAGTTAGAACTTGCAGAATAAACAGGTAAGAACGAAAATAGTGCTAACAATAAAATGAAAGCCCAAAGCGGTTTATCGCCTTTAAAATATTTTTGTACGATGTTAGACATTGGTTGGTTATGTTATTATAATTTGCGTACGTTTTCTTTAAATTGATCTCCACGATCTTCGTAACCTTTGAACAAATCGAAACTTGCACAAGCTGGTGACAGAAGAACCGTTTCTCCTTTTGTTGCTAATTTATATGATTGTTCTACACAATCTTTCATTGTATTTGTTTCAACAATTGTATCGATATATGGACTGAAAAAATCAACAATTTTTGCGTTATCAACACCTAAACAAACAATTGCTTTCACTTTCTTTTTCACGAAAGGTAAAACTTCGTTGTAATCGTTTCCTTTATCAGTTCCTCCAACAATCCAAACAACTGGTTTCGTCATACTTTCCAAAGCAAAATATGTTGCATTCACATTTGTTGCTTTAGAATCGTTGATAAAATCTATTCCTCCAATTGTCAAAACAGGCTCTAAACGATGTTCAACCGATTTAAAATCAGACAAACTCTTTTTTAGTTCCTCATTATTGATATCAATAATTTTTGCAGCTACAGCCGCAGCCAATGAATTAGAAACATTGTGTTTACCAATTAATCCTAAATCATTCACTAACATTGTAAAATCACCATTCGAATCGTTCACACGGAACAATTCATTGTTTGCGTATGCTTCATTTGTTGCATCCATCATTGTGAACGGTTTGCGATGAGCTCGAATATCAATCTTATCAATCATCTCCATTGTTTTTGGATCATCCAAATTGTAGATAAAATAATCGTTTTCATCTTGGTTTTCAGTAATTCTGAATTTAGCCTTTGCATACAAATCAAACTGATAATTGTATTGGTCTAAATGATCTGGTGTAATGTTCAGTAAAATTGCAACATACGGTTTGAAATCTATTTTGATATCATCTAACTGAAAACTACTTACTTCTAGTACATAATAATCGAAGTTATCTTCAGCTACAGATTTTGCAAAACTTTTTCCGATGTTGCCACCTAATCCTACATTTAATCCAGCTTGCTTTAGGATATGGAACATCAAACTTGTTGTTGTTGTTTTTCCATTAGATCCTGTAATCGCAATAATTTTTGCATCTGTATAACGAGACGCAAATTCAATTTCAGAAATAATTGAAATTCCTTTCGCTTCTAATTTCTGAATTAGCGCTGATTTTTTTGGAATACCTGGACTTTTCATTACTTCATCGGCATTCAGAATTAATTCTTCTGTGTGCTGACCTTCTTCATAAGCAATTCCGTGCTCCTCCAAAAGTTGTTTATACTTGTCTTTTATTTGTCCCATGTCCGAAAGAAAAACATCAAAGTTTTCTTTCTTCGCAAGAATAGCTGTTCCTACGCCACTTTCTCCTCCTCCTAAAACGACTAATCTTTTCATTTTTTATCTAATCTTTAAGGTAATAATACTAATTACCGCTAAAATGATTCCGATGATAATTGCACGCACCACGATTTTACTTTCATGATAACCTAACTTCTGAAAATGGTGATGTAGAGGAGACATTAAAAAGATTCTACGACCTTCACCAAATTTCTTTTTCGTGTACTTGAAATAAGACACCTGTAACATTACTGATAAACTTTCTGCGAAAAATATTCCACACAAAATTGGTAATAATAATTCTTTACGAACGATAATTGCTAAAACAGCAATAATTCCTCCGATTGTTAAACTTCCTGTATCTCCCATGAACACTTGAGCTGGATAGGTATTATACCAAATAAATCCGATCAAACCTCCAAGGAAAGCTCCACAGAAAATCAAGACTTCTTCTGAACGCGGAATAAACATAATGTTCAAATAATCGGCGAACATTAAATTTCCGGAAACGAAAACAAACATCGAGATTGCCGCCATAATCACAGCCGAACTACCTGCTGCTAAACCGTCGATTCCATCTGTTAAATTTGCTCCATTCGATACTGCTGTAATGATAAAAATTACCGCAAAAATAAAAATCGCTGCAACTGCCCATGTTGGTCGATCTTGCGCATCCATCCAAAACAAAATATCAGAATAGTTGAATTCATTTCCTTTTACAAAAGGCATTGTCGTTTCTAATGTTTTTTCTTCTGGACCAAATTTTATTTGTCGGTTGTATTCTGTTTGTTCTATTCCTACAGCTGTTTTTACTCTATTTTCTTGATGTTTTACAGTAACTGTTGGACTGAAATAAAGCATTAATCCAACTACAACTCCAAGACCAACTTGTCCTAAAATTTTAAATTTACCTTGTAAACCTTCTTTGTTTTTTCTAAAAACTTTGATGTAATCGTCTAAAAAACCAATCACACCTAACCAAATTGTTGAAACCAACAAAATAATAATGTAAATATTATCTAATCTCGCAAAAAGTAAAGTCGGAATTAATGTCGCCAAAATGATGATTAAACCACCCATTGTTGGCGTTCCAGCTTTTTCGACTTGCCCTTTTAAACCTAAATCACGAACAATTTCGCCCATTTGTTCTTTACGTAAATAACTGATGATTCGTTTTCCGTAAAACAAACTGATGAACATTGCCAATAAAATTGCCATTCCCGCACGGAAAGACGTGTATTGAAACATACGCGCTCCAGGAAAATGAATACCTTCTAAATAATCAAATAAATAGTATAACATTCTTTATTTGTTCAATATTTTACTCAATTCTGATGCAACTTCTACATCAGAAAAATGTGTTCTTACTCCGTTAATTTCTTGATACGTCTCGTGACCTTTTCCCGCTATTAAAATAATATCTTTTGGTTCGGCCATTTTAAGTGCTGTTTTTATAGCTTCTTTTCGATCTGTAATCTTCAAGGTGCGATTATAAAATTGTGCTTTTACACCAACTTCCATCTCACGAAGAATTTCTTCTGGATCTTCTGTTCTTGGATTATCTGATGTAAAAATGGCAAGATTAGATTTTTCGCTCGCGATATCCGCCATTTCAGGACGTTTTGTTTTATCACGATCTCCACCGCAACCTACAACTGTTATTAATTTTTCATTTTTGGTACGAATTCCTTCTATTGTATCCAATACATTTTCTAACGCATCAGGCGTATGTGCATAATCTACGATTACGATAATTCCTGATTCTGTTTTGAATGTTTGAAAACGACCATCAACATTTCCAAGTGTGCTCAACGCTTTTAGAACTTCTAATTCATCTTGTCCTAAAATTGACGCTACACCAAAAACTAATAATAAATTATATGCATTGAATTGACCAATTAATGATGTCCAGAATTCTTTTCCATTGAATTCTAATTGCATTCCATCAAATTGGTGTTCAATAATTTTTCCTTTAAAATCTGCATCAGTTTTTAGCGCATACAATTTTTTCGTAGCAACTGTATTCTGAAGCATTACTTTTCCGTTTTTATCATCTGCATTCGAAATTGCCGTAGACGTTTTTGGCAAATCGTCGAAGAATTTCTTTTTTGCTGCAAGATAATTTGCAAACGTTTTGTGATAATCTAAATGATCGTGTGTGATATTCGTAAATCCAGCCACTTCAAAATGCAAACCAGCAATTCTATTTTGATGAATTCCGTGCGAAGAAACTTCCATAAAAGCAAATTCGCATCCTCTATCTACCGCTTCGCGAAACATTTTGTTCAATGTCAAAATATCTGGCGTTGTATGGGTAGACGGAATCACTTCACCATCAATCACAATTTTAATCGTCGAAATTAATGCACAAGCATAACCTAATTTTGTAAACAATTCGTACAACAAAGTTGTCGTTGTTGTTTTTCCATTCGTACCTGTAACTCCAACAAGTTTTAAATCTTTTGTTGGATTTCCATAAAAGTTAGAAGCTAAAATTCCTAATGCAATCGTTGAATTTTCAACTTTCACATACGTTATTCCATCAACTAAATTTTCTGGCAAAACTTCGCAAACAATTGCTTTAGCACCTAAACCAATCGCTTTTTCTATATACTGATGACCGTCAACTGTAACTCCATTTACAGCAACAAAAACATCATCGTTTGATACTTTTCTTGAATCAAATTGAATATTATTGACTTCAACTTTTGTTGAACCAATCGTTTCTGAGATGGAAACTTTATATAATACATCAACTAAATTTCTCATCCTTCCAACATTAAATAAATTGTCTCACCCTTCTTAAATCTTGTTCCCGCAGGAATGGATTGATTTGTTACTTTTCCAAACCCTGAATATTGTACATCTAACCCTAAATTTTCTAATACCGGAATTGCTTTAGATCCTGTATGACCAGTCACATTTGGCACTATATTTTTAGAATTACTAACATTAATATCATCTCCTTTTTTAAACTCTTTCACCGCGTTCTTTTTTACTAAATCGCGTGGCAAAGGTATGGGAGTTTTTGAATATACCCAATCGGCAATTTTCTTAAAAACCGGAGCAGTTACACTACCTCCATAAAACCCTTTGGCTGTATTTGGCTTGTGCACAACAACAATACAAGAATACTTTGGTTTTTCTGCTGGAAAATATCCTGCGAATGATGCACGATATTGCATTCCTTTACCGTCTCGCTTCCAATAATCAACACGAGCAGTACCTGTTTTACCAGCAATATCGTAATTACTATTACTAATAATACGTCCCGTTCCTTGTTCTACTGCTCCTCGAAGCATTTCTTGCATTTGTTTTACATTTTCCAAAGAAGTTAATTGATCAACCAAAACAACTGGTTCGAAAATTTTATCAGGTTCACCTTTACGTGTGATTTTATCCATAAATAATGGTTTCAACATTTTACCATTATTTGCCACTGCGTTGTAGAAAGTCACAATTTGAATTGGAGTTAACTGTAAACCATATCCATAACCCATTACAGGTAACGTAATATTACTCCAAGATTTACTATCTGGACGGTGCATAATTGGACTTCCTTCTCCAAGAATATCAACTCCAAGAGGCGAAGTCATATGCCATTTATCCATTTTTTTGAAGAAAGCTTTTGGATTTTCTCCGTAATATTTATTTATAATTTTAGCTGTACCAATGTTAGACGATTTTTTCATCACGCCATCTACAGTCAATGTTCCGTATCCGTGTGTATCTGTAATCGTACGACCATAGAATTTATAACTTCCACCTCCCGTTTCTACTGTCGAGTTTTTATTAATAAAACCATCATCCATTGCTGCAAGCAACGAAACTGTTTTGAAAGTAGATCCTGGTTCTGCAGCTTCACCAACCGCATAATTATAATCGTCTATATATGTTCCATCTTTTTTACGAGATAAATTCACAATTGCACGAACTTTCCCTGTCTGAACTTCCATCACGACTACACTTCCGTGTTGCGCCTCAAATTCAGAAAGTTGTTTGTACAAAGCATCGTAAGCAACCATTTGTAAATCGGCATCTATTGTTGTGTAAACTGATGAACCCGCTTGGGGCTCTTGCTCCCAACTTTTCATTGGTTTCCATTTTCCACGTCCCATAAATTGCTCCCAACGACGACCTTCAATACCGCTTAATAAGTCAGAATAAGCTCCTTCTAACCCAACTTTTCCGCGTTGATCATCGTAACCAATTGTACGAACACCAATGTCTTGAACAATTAATTCTCGTTTTGACTCAGTTTCATGAATAAATCCACCTTTGTTTTGACCTTTGTTGAAGATTGGAAATTTTTTGATGCGTTGATATTGCTCATAATCCAAATCTTTTACTAACATCATGTAGCGATTCTTCTTTTTACGTTCTGTCGAAAATTTGTCGTAAAAATAAGAAGGTGATTTTGTAAACATCTTACCTAAAGAATCGGCAAGATTGTGCATTTCTGTTTTAAATAATTCATCTTTGATCACCGTCAAATCCACATAAACATTGTGTTTTGTAACAGTTGTAGCCATTAATGCGCCATTAGAAGCATATAAATTACCACGCTCCGCCGTAACGGTATCTAATCTAAAATTATTCTTTTCAGCAAAACGCTCTAATTCAACCCCTTCTACAATATTAATTCGAAACATAAAAACAATAATAAAGATGGCCCAAATCGCTAGCGCGCCGGCAAATACCCATCCTTTGATGACAATATTGTTTTTATTTTTCGCTGACTTCGTCATAAACTTTGTCTACTATATAATAAGGTTGTTTATCTGGAATTTTCAAACCATACACTGCTGTACGCTCCAAAATTTCCGTTTCTAATTGCATACGCATCAAATCGCGATGCTTATCTGTATATTGAGATTTTAAATCTTCTACTTTATCTTGTAATTCAGCGATTCGAACCACTTTACGATCAACTAAATGCGAACTCGAAATACTCAAAAAAGCCAAACCTACCAGATACAACATGAACTTCCAGTTTTGTTCTGAGCCAGTTTTGATTAAAAACTCACCTCTCAACAAACCTGTAAAAGTTTTTTTCTCTGGTAATATTTTTTTCTTTTTTGCCATTCCTATTTCTTAATCCTCATTACGAACCGCAATACGCATTTTCGCACTACGCGCTCTTGGATTTTCATTAATTTCTTCTTGCGTTGGCACAATCACCTTTGATTGTAAAGGTTTGAAAGGTGCCGACCAATTTCCAAAAACATCACGTTCAGGTTCACCTTCAAACATTCCGTTTTTCATGTAGCGTTTTGTTAAACGATCTTCTAACGAATGATACGAAATAATCACCAAACGACCACCTGGTTTTATCACTTCTCCACATTGCGTTAACATCTCTTTCAATGCAGCCATTTCATCATTTGCTTCGATTCGTAATGCCTGAAACATTTGAGCGAAAAATTTATTTTCTTTCATTTTTGGAATGAATGAAAAAATTTGCTTCAACTCATCAATTGTATTAATTTGTTTATCTGCTCTTGCTTTCACAACTTCTCTCGCCAAACGATACGAACCTTGCAATTCTCCAAAATCATAAAAAACACGAGCAAGATCTTCTTCTTCGTATTCATTAATAATTGTTTTGGCAGAAAGTTTTGCATTCTGATTCATTCGCATATCCAATTCTCCATCAAAGCGAGTTGAAAAACCACGTTCTGGCGTATCAAACTGATGAGAAGAAACTCCCAAATCACCCAAAACACCATCCACTTGTTTTATTCCACGAAATCTTAAATTATTTTTCAAGAATCTAAAATTTTGCTCAACTAACTCAAATCGATTATCATCAATTTTATTGCGAACCGCATCCACATCTTGATCAAATGAAAATAATTTTCCATTTTGATCCAAACGACTTAATATTTCACGTGAGTGACCTCCACCCCCGAACGTACAATCTACATATATACCTGATTCGTTAATAATTAACGCATCAACACTATCTTTTAATAATACTGGATTATGATATTCACTCATCTTCTCCTAAATTTCCCATTACATCTTCTGCCAAAGAAGCAAAATCTAAATCATCTACATTAATCGACTCTTCATATTTGTCTTTATCCCAAATCTCGATCATGTTTACAGAAGAATTAAGAACTACTTCTTTATTAATTTCTGCAAATTTCACTAAATCTTTTGAAATCTGTAGCCTTCCATTCGCATCAACTTCGACAATTTTTAGTCCAGCCGTAAAAATTCTAATAAAATCATTGTTTTTCTTCACAAATCGATTCAATTTATTCAAATCATTCATCACTTTTTCCCATTCTTTCATAGGGTGCAGTTCTAAACAATTTTGAAACACAGATCTTTTCAACACAAAGCCATCTTCCAAACATTCAGCAAGTTGTTTCTTCAAACCCGCTGGTATTGGGAGCCTACCCTTTGTATCTACCTTACACTCATATGTTCCAATTAATGAATTCATGATAGAATTTTTCCAAAAATAAATAAAATATTACCACAAATTACCATTTTTTACCACTTTTATTGAAATAGTTATCAACAATTTAAAATTTAGTATCAGATAGTTATGTTTTTTCTAACGCTAACCCCATGTATAAAATGAGAAATAATGTTTATATAGACCTTGTTTTGATAAGTGATTAATATGGATTGTTAAAGTTTTTCATATAAACCACGAAATAAAAAATATAATTAATTAAATTTGTCGACTTAATATCGAGTAAATGTTTTTTAGCTTAAAGAAAAAAGATAAGTTCTCTTACATAGAAGAAGGAGAAGGACAACCAATTGTTTTGCTTCATGGATTAATGGGTGAACTTAGCAATTTCAGCTCACTTACAAATTATTATGCACAAAGAGGATATAAGGTTTTCGCACCAGAATTGCCATTATATTCTTTATCTGTCATCAATACTAATATCAAAAATATTGCAAAACATGTTGCAAATTTTATTGAAGAAGTCGTTAAAGAACCAGCTATTTTAGTTGGAAATTCTTTAGGAGGACATATTGGTTTGATGGTTTGTCACAGACATCCAGAATATGTAAAAGCACTTTGTTTAACAGGAAGTTCTGGTTTGTACGAAAAATCTTTTGGAGAAACTTATCCAAAACGTGGTAATTACGAATATGTAGAACGTAAAACGCGCGAAGTTTTTTACGATCCTGCTATCGCTACAAAAGAAATTGTAGATGATGTTTTTGACACTGTAAATGACAGAAATAAAGCTATCAAAACTTTATATATCGCAAGAGACGCGATCAAATCTAACATGAAAGATGATTTAAAAGACATCAAAATGCCTGTTTGTTTGATTTGGGGAAAACAAGATAATGTAACTCCACCAGAAGTTGCAATAGAATTTGAAGAAGAATTACCAGACGCTTCTTTATTTTGGATTGATAAATGTGGGCACGCTCCAATGATGGAACACCCTGAATTATTCAACGAAATTTTATACAAATGGCTAATCGAAAAACAATTAGATCCAGCCACTAAAGCATAATTATGATTAAAAAAGCTGAATTCGTAAAAAGTTCGCAAAAATATACAGATTGTCCAGATCCTTTCAAACCAGAATACGCATTTATTGGGCGTTCTAATGTTGGAAAATCATCATTAATCAATATGTTAGCAGATAAAAAAGCATTAGCTAAAACTTCTGCAACTCCAGGTAAAACTCAATTGATTAATACATTCGAAATGGACGATACTTGGTATTTAGCCGATTTACCAGGTTATGGTTTTGCTAAAGCACCAAAAGGTGTTCGTGGTGGTTTCAATAAAATGATTTATGATTACATTGAGTTTCGTAAAAACTTGGTCAATGTTTTTTTATTGATTGATTCTCGACACACGCCTCAAAAAATAGATTTACAGTTTATGGAATGGTTAGGAAACAAACAAATTCCGTTTGCGATTGTATTTACAAAATTAGATAAACTAACGAGTACACAAATGCAAAAAAACTTGAATCATTACAAAAACGAGTTATTAAAAACTTGGGAAGAATTACCAAAAATATTTACAAGTTCGGCTTCGAGTAAAATTGGTAAATTAGAAATCTTAGGCTACATTGATAGTTTGAACGAACATCTTGTAGACGAGTTCAAGAAAGAACAATACAAAAAAGAATATTAAAAAAGTCGGAACGTTGTTCCGACTTTTTGCTTATTACTCTCCTAATTCAGCAGATTTTGTTTTCAAATCATTGATACAAGGTTCTATTAATTTCATTAATCGTTCTTGTAATTCAGGTGTTGGATTATTCATCTGCATCATTTCTGTATACGTAAATTCATCCATCATTTTATCTGTCGAACAGTCACAATATTTTGTAATCAGTTCTTTTTTAGCCGCAGATATCCCTGGTGTTATTGCCGCTTGTTCACAAGCCGTCATTGCTTGCTCTTTTTCCTCCGCATTATTCTTATCGCCTTTAGCATTACAGCTAACAATGGTTAATCCAAAGATTAATCCTAAAATAATTTTCTTCATAGGTAATAGATTTTAATCTTGTTAAGATAATGATTATTAATTATTTCACAAAATCATTCACAGCTTCAACATAACCTGGTAAACCTTTTCCTGAAATAATTTTTAGACAACTTTCACCTGTTACACTATTTTTTCTGAAATCTTCGCGCGCATAAATATCCGAAATATGAACTTCTATCACTTTAGTCGTAATCGCTTTTATCGCATCTGCAATCGCATACGAATAATGCGTATATGCACCAGCATTCAAGATAATTCCGTCATATTTAAAACCAATTTCGTGCAATTTATCAATAATATCTCCTTCGTGGTTTGATTGAAAATAATGCAACGAAACTTCTGGAAATTGCTTTCTCAATTCGTGTTCAAAAAAATCTTCGAAAGTTTGTGTTCCATAAATCTCTGGTTCGCGAACGCCAAGTAAATTTAAATTAGGTCCGTTTATAATTTGTATTTGTTTCATTTTCTTTATTTTATAAATATAAATCTCTTTTTTAGATCGAAAAAGTTTAATTTTTTCTTTTTTTTAATCAATTTTTTACTTTTTATTAAGTTTTGGCATAAACCTTGTGTATATACAATTACCAACCTATTATCATATAAACCAATCTAAACCAAAAAAATCAACCAAACCTTAAAATCTCAGTTAACAAATGATTAACTGGGATTTTTAATTTTAGTACCCATACTTTCCTTTCCACTTTTGATTGAGCGATTGTTTATCCACTTGCTCTCGCTTATTATTTCCTGGCTCATAAAAAGTCGTTCCCGAAATTTCATCAGGTAAAAATTCTTGCTCAGCAAAATTTCCTGGAAAATCGTGCGAATATTTATATTCTTTTCCATAATCCAAATCTTTCATTAACTTAGTTGGTGCATTTCGTAAATGCAACGGAACAGGCAAATCACCCGTTTGCTTCACAACTTGTTGCGCTTTACCAATCGCTAAATAGGTTGCATTACTTTTTGGAGAATTCGCTAAATAAACCGCACATTGACTCAATAAAATACGAGATTCTGGATAACCAATCACCGAAACAGCCTGAAATGTATTATTCGCCAAAATCATTGCAGTTGGATTTGCATTTCCCACATCTTCGGAAGCTGAAATCAACATTCTTCTCGCAATAAATTTCAAATCTTCACCACCTTCAATCATTCGAGCTAACCAATAAACCGCTCCATTTGGATCTGAACCACGAATCGATTTGATAAAAGCCGAAATAATATCGTAATGCTGTTCTCCCGTTTTATCGTAACGTGCTAAATTTTGCTGAATACGTTCATGCACAATTTCATCATTGATGATGATTTTATCTGTTGGAGAAAAACTATTAATCACCAACTCCAAACCGTTCAACAGTTTTCTTGCATCACCACCCGAATATCTTAATAATGCATTTGTTTCAACTAATTCAATATTTAATTTAGATAAAACCGTATCTTTTTTTATAGCTCGTTCGATTAAATCAACTAAATCTTCTTTTTCGAGATGTTTCAATACATAAACTTGCGCACGCGAAAGCAAAGCTGGTACAACTTCGAAACTTGGATTTTCGGTTGTTGCTCCAATCAACGTCACCAAACCAGTTTCTACCGCTCCCAACAAACTATCTTGTTGTGATTTATTGAAACGATGAATTTCATCTATAAATAAAATAGGATTTTTTGTTCCCGAAAACAAATTTTGATTCTTTGCTTTTTCAATTACTTCACGTACTTCTTTCACACCAGAATTTATGGCGCTCAACGTATAAAAAGGTCGATCAGTTAATTCGGAAATCAATTGTGCAAGTGTCGTTTTTCCTGTTCCTGGCGGTCCCCAAAAAATCATCGAAGCAATCATATCATGTTGCAACATCATTTTTATTGGTCCGTTTTCGCCCACCAAATGCTTTTGATTAATGTATTCTTCAAGCGTTTTTGGACGCATTCTTTCAGCTAAAGGAGCATTCATAAAATCTTGTTTAGATTTCAAAGTTAGGGAATGTTTTGTCAAAATGAATGATTTTTTAGACGACATGTTTTGGCATTTAGATTTATTTTCTTTGTGTTAGAATAAAAATTAAAATGATGAAGAAAGCGTTAGAATGTGCTTTAATTTTAACAAGAAAGCACCAACTTTTGGGTGATAAAATTGCTTTATCAACTGATTATTTGAAAAAGATTGAACTAAAAGATAAACAATCAGAAATCAATAAACAAATGATTGAGTTTTTGGTCGAATTGCAAGAATTTGTCGAATTTATCAGAGTTAATCAAGAACTTAGATTGATGTATGTTGAATTGGTAAATTATTATTTCACGCAAATTCATCATCAAATTAATTTTTATGAAATTGAATTGGATCGTTTAGAATTTGAATCAAAATTCTCTATCAATATGATTAATCAATTTAATCAAAACGAAAAAAATAATGAAATAAATTCGGTTCAAGAAAAACTAAATTTATATTACACGATTATTAATTCGTAGAAAAACGTTTTCGGCATAATTTTTTATTGTAAATTCGACTTAATATTTAGAATTTGAAATGAAAAAATTAACTATGTTTTTTAGCTTAATGATTTTGTCATTAAGTTTTGCATTTGGTCAACAAACAGAAAAACCAAAAATTTATAGCGAAGAAGCAAATCCGAAAGTAGATATTGCGAATGCGGTGCAAAAAGCTTCTGCTGAAAAGAAACACGTTTTATTGCAAATTGGTGGAAATTGGTGCGCTTGGTGTATTATGTTTGATAAATTGACGAAAGAAAATCAAGAAGTAAAAGATTATATCGCGAATAATTATGAAGTGGTTCATGTAAATTATTCTCCAAAAAATAAAAACGAAGAAACGTTAGCTGCATTGAAACATCCAGAGCGTTTTGGGTTTCCTGTTTTTGTGATTTTAGATGAGAAAGGAAATTTAATTCATACACAAAATTCGGCTTATCTTGAAAGCAAAGAAGTGAAAGGACACGATCCGAAAGTTGTGTTAGAATTTTTACAAAACTGGTCTTACAAAGCATTAGATCCAGCGAGTTATACTAAAAAATAATCTGCGTTAAGCACGTATCGTATAGAGAATCAATCTGCAAAAGCATAAACTTTTTAGATTGATTCTTTTTTATTTCGGTTATTGATTAACTTTGCGAGATGAACAAAATTTTGGTTACACCATTTATTCTGTTGGTAAGATTTTATCAATTAGCAATTTCTCCTTGGTTGGGAAGCAATTGTAGATTTCAACCAACTTGCTCTTCTTACATGATAGAGGCGTTAAAAGAACATGGTTTGCTGAAAGGTTTGTGGCTCGGAACAAAAAGAATTGGTCGCTGTCATCCTTGGGGAGGACATGGATACGACCCTGTACCTAAAAAGAAAAATTAATGATTAACTTAATTTCGTTTATCGATTGGGATCCAAAACCTTATTTATTTGAAATAGCAGGATTCAAAGTACATATTTACAGTTTATGTTGGATAGTTGCCTTTGTCGTAGGCTGGTATTTGATGTCGAACATTTTCAAGAAAGAAAATCAGAAAAAAGAATTACTTGATCCGTTGTTTTTGTACACATTTATTGGCGCAATTGTAGGTGCAAGACTTGGAGAATATATTTTTTATGATCCAGCAGCGTTTATCGAACGACCAATCGAAGTTTTCTTACCTGTACAACATTCACCAGGACAAAGTGCTTTCTTTGGTTTATTACAAGATTACGAATTTGTAGGATTTAGTGGACTTGCAAGTCACGGAGCAGCATTAGGTGTCATTTTAACTTCCTATTTATTTAGTAGAAAATATTTGCATCGTAATGTATTGTGGTTATTAGACCGTATTGCTGTTGTTGTTCCTTTTGGTGGAGCTGCGGTTCGAATTGGAAACTTTTACAACTCAGAAATTGTAGGAAAAGCATCAGAATTACCTTGGGCAGTAAAATTTCATCAACAAAGTTTGGGATATGGAGAAGTAATTCCTCGCCATCCAGCTCAAATTTATGAAGCGATAGGGTATGTTATCTTAGGAATTATCATGCTTTATTTGTACAACAAAACAGATAAGAGAAAATATTTAGGAGCCTTGTTAGGCGTATTCTTATTTTTATTATTTTTAATACGATTTGTTGTTGAGTTCTATAAAGAAAATCAAGGTGAAGAAGCAGTTGCTCAAATGTTGAATATAGGATTAAACAATGGTCAAATCTTAAGTATTCCTTTTATGTTAATCGGTTTATACTTATTTATCTCTTCTAAAAATAGATTAGATACCAATCAACCTTAGAATTATTATAAACTTAGAAATAAATTTAAACTTATGGGATTTTTTAAAGAATTTAAAGAGTTTGCTGTAAAAGGCAACGTAGTAGATTTAGCTGTCGGTGTTGTTATCGGAGGTGCATTTGGTAAAATTGTTACTTCTTTAGTTGAAGATATCATTACACCAGCACTTTTAAATCCAGCTTTGAAAGCCATTCATGCTGAAAATTTAGCAGCCTTAGTAATTCCAGGAACAGCCATTAAATATGGTAGCTTTTTAGCTGCTGCTATTTCTTTTACTGTTGTTGCATTTGCTTTATTCGTAATGATTAAAGGAATTAACAAGTTGAAAAAAGAAGCTCCTGCTGAAGAAGCTGCTCCTGCTGGACCAACACAAGAAGAATTATTGGCTGAAATTCGTGATTTGTTGAAAAACAAATAATTCGTTTTTCGAACAATTAATAAAACAAAAAAGGATCGCAATTGCGATCCTTTTTTTTTCGATTATTTTCAAACTACTAAGAAGCTGATTGCATTTGCATTTCTTCTCCACCTCCCATTTCTTCTCCATTTGAACGTTGTTGTTTACCACTTTGCTCTTTCTCGTTTGTATTTTTGAAACGATACGTAAATGAAAGGTTAATAGAGCGTTTCATCCAACGCATACTTTGATAGTTTTCTGATTCTTCGTAGAAAGTTGTTTGCTCTCTTTTACGAGAATTGAATACATCACGAATATTTAATGTTAATGAAGCTCTCTTTTTCAATAAATCTTTTGATAAAGATAAATCCATTGATAAGTTATCTTCTGTTTTTTGTTGAGCAGTTTTCATTCCTCCCATATAATTACCTGCGATTTGTAATTTTAAATCAGCTGGTAAAATAAAGTTTGATGATAAACGTCCACGAGAACTAAATCCATCTCCTTTGAAACTTTGTGTAAATTCTTTCGACTCTGTAACTCCTGTATCTGGATTTAAATAATCTGAAATTGTTGCTGAGTAAGAACCTGTTCTATTGTATCCAAATAAGTTGACATTAAACATTAAATTCCACCATTTGAAAGGACGGTAAGTAGCAGTTAAATCTAAACCATAACGGTCTTCATTTCCTGCATTAACTGGCATTGTTTCGAATGCTTGATTATATGGTTTTAAAGGATTTCCTGACTCTATATAATTATATGTTTGGAAATCATTAATCACATCAGTTGTTCTTTGGTAAAATAAACTTGGTGTCACCATCAATTTACCAACTGTTGCGATATACGATAATTCGAATGAATTAGTATATGTTGGATTAAGATCTGGATTACCACGACGAACATCTAATGCATTTACACTAGAAAAATATGGCATTAACATGAATCCCATTGGACGACGAACACGACGAGAGTAGCTTAATTGCATCTCATTTTTATCTGTCAATTTATAATTCAATGTTAATGTTGGGAATAAATCTGTATATTTTTTTGAAATTGTAGTTCCTTCTGAATGATTTGCAATTTCCATATCAGAACTTTCTACACGTAAACCTGCAAAGTATTGGAATTTTTCTCCAATTGCATTTCCATATTGCACGTATCCAGCATATACATTTTGTTGATTATCTATATCAGCTAAGAAAGCTTTATTTGGAGTTTCTGTTCCGTCCGTATTAATTGTATTATTTCCACTATTTGTTTTTGTATCGCTTAAATCAACACGAGCACCTAATTCAAATTTTCCTTTTTCTCCAATTGGACGAACATAATCTGCTGTAAAAACTGCAGAATTTTGAGTTTCTAAACTATATGTTCTTTCATTTCCTGTCAATACATCACTTGCATTTAAATTACGAATAATTCCATTTTCGTCTTCTTTTTGGTACGAGTAACGTCCTGTAAAAGTAAACTCATGTCCTTTTGTATCAAAAGCGTGTTTGTAGTTAAAATCCGCATCAAAACTTTTTTTTAACTCTTTTTCATTTTCGATACGAGCAGTTTTATTTGTTTGATTCCATAATGCATCATAATAATAGTATCTAACATCATTAATATTATTTCCATTATTGTAACGATATCCTGCAGAAGCTCCTAATGTATTTTTATCATCTAAATAATATTCACCTCCTAAACGTGCATTATAGTTTCTACGAATTCTATTGTTGTTCGTATCTGTTTTTCTATAATCAGAAATAATTCCATTCGGATAGTTTGTTGTCAAAGCATTGCCTTCTCCTTCTCTATCCATATAACGTGTACCTAAAGTAGTATAGATGTTATATTTTTTTGTTTTGTAGTTCAAGTTGACGTTTCCTCCAACCATTTTAGGAATACCTCCATTCAACGTTACAGAACCATTAAAACCTGTATTTGTTCCCTTTTTAAGGATGATATTAATAATTCCCGCAGAACCAGAAGCTTCATAACGTGCAGAAGGATTTGTCACCAATTCGATACGCTCAACATTTTCGGCTGGAATATTTTTTAACGCTTCTGCTACATCAGAAACACCTAACATTCCCGAAGGTTTTCCATCAATCAAAAACTTTACATTATCATTCCCTCTTAATGAAACGTTTCCTTGTGCATCTACAGAAACCGATGGTACATTTGCTAAAGCATCCGACAATGTTTGACCTTGCGACATTGGATCATTCGCCATATCATACACTTTCTTGTCCAATTCTACTTTATAAATAGGCTTTTCCGCTGTTACAACTGCAGCGCCCAATGAAACTGTTTGCGTCGTTTTTACAGTAAAAGTACCTAAATCTAAAGCTGATTCTAAATTAATCTGTTTTTCTATTACATCGTATCCCAATGGCTCAATCACAAGAACATATTGCCCAGCCTTTGCTTCTACTGTAAATTCTCCTTTTGCATCCGTTGCCGCTTCTGCCACAACTCCATCTTCCGAGCTTTCAAGCGATATTGTAGTGTATTCTACAGGTTTGTTTTCACTTGATAAGACTTTCCCTTTAATTTTTAAAAGCTCTTGCGCATTCAATCCTGCACAAACACAAATAAAAATCAAAGCAAATAAACTTCTTAACCTCATTTGTTTAATTTTTCGTTTTGTAGTTTTATAATTTTACAACTTGTTTGACAATCCTTTTTGGAAAAGGTTTAATCGATTTCAAAAATAATTTTAAAAAATATTGGTCGATTATTCATCTCAAATGTTACATCTTTTAAAAGATTTCATCATAACCGAAAAATTTTAACATTTATTGTTTTAAACCTTTTTAATTTTTTAAAGTCTTAAGAATAAATAAAACAAAAAAAGTTGATAATTATGAGAACAGCATTTTATAAATATGTAGGATTAGGATTAATTGCTTTCACTTTAACAACTGCTTCAGCGCAAGACAGAAATGAAGGATCGAGAGAGCAGAAATTACAACAATTAAAAAAAGATTTGAACTTGACAGATGCGCAAGTCATTAAAATCAAACAAATTGAGGATAGCTACAAAGACGAAAAACTGGAATTGAAAAAGAAAATGAAAGAAGTTCGTCAAAAAGAATTTAATGAAATCAATAATGTTTTTACGCCAGAACAAAAAGCAACATTGAAAGAATTGCACGCCAAAAAACATCAAAATAAAAAAGGAGCTAATTAATAGCTCCTTTTTTATTTAAACAATTATCACAACTTAATACGTTTATCTTTTTTACAAAGCAACTAGGCAATCGTCACAACACCTGAGTTACAAAAACCTTTTACATACATTCTACTGCCACTATGTTGCCTTCATCTTGCCTTGATGTTGGGAGTATCCTGCTACTGTCCCGTCCTAATGACCCGTCCTAAAATAACTATACTGTAATCTTCCCCTTG